>NZ_JBVHEH010000017.1:131241-181713 GCF_055562955.1 Kitasatospora sp. NPDC015121 | reverse complement strand
TGGGAGAGTAGGACGCCGCCGAACAATCTTTCGGAGAAAGCCCCCTGACGGGATGTCAGGGGGCTTTCTCGCGTTCCCGGGGGAATTCCGGTCAGCGGCCGTCGCAGCCGGTTCCGGCGCCGGCGGCCCGGCCTGATCGCTCGGCGTCCGTACGGAAAACCGGCCGGAGAACGTACGCTCGCAGGCATGCGGACTTCTGAGAACACGTCAGGTGCGGGCCGGATCGAGCGGGTCGAGGCGTTGGCGCCGGGGCAGGCCGGGGAGGTGCGGGAGCTGCTCGCGGCGGCGGCCGCGGCGGACGGGCGGGAGGCGGTGTCGGAGGCCGGTCGGCTGCGGGTCCGGCCGGACGACCCGCGCGCGGGGGTGCGGCACCTGGTGCAGTCGGTGGACGGCGCGGTGGTGGGCTACGCGCAGCTGGAGGGCGAGCGGCCCGGCACCGTGGAGCTGACGGTGGCCCCGGCCGAGCGCGGCCGGGGCCTGGGCGGCGCGCTGGTGGACGCGGTGCTGGCCGAGGGTGCGGGCGGGTTGGACTTCTGGGCGCACGGCGGGCTGCCGGCCGCCCGGCACCTGGCCGAGCGTCACGGCGCGGTGCTGGTGCGCGAGCTGCGGCAGATGCGGCGCACCGAGGCGGCGCCGGACGCGGTGGCGCTGCCCGCGGGCGTCGAGCTGCGGACGTTCGAGCCGGGCCGGGACGAGGCGGCCTGGCTGGCGCTGAACGCGCTGGCGTTCGCGCACCACCCGGAGCAGGGTGCCTGGACCGGACGCGACCTGGCGGAGCGGATCGCCGAGCCGTGGTTCGACCCGAAGGGCTTCTTCCTGGCCGAGCGGGACGGCCGGCTGGTGGGCTTCCACTGGACGAAGGTCCAGCCGGACGGGCTCGGCGAGGTCTACGTGGTGGGGGTGGATCCGGCGGAACAGGGTAATGGCCTGGGGAAGGCGTTGACGGCGGCGGGCCTGCGGCACCTGATCCTGGAACGCGGCCTGCCGACGGTGATGCTGTACGTGGACGCGGACAACGCGGCGGCCGTCCGGGTCTACGAGCGGCTCGGCTTCGCGGTCCACGAGGTCGACCTGATGTACCGGTGGACGCCTTCCGGGCAGCGCTGAGCCGGTCGGGCGCGGGCGGAAGGGGGCGTCCGCTAGCGGCCACGGGGGTGACGGACTCAGCTTTCCTCCTGGCCATGCGGTGTTTACCGTGGATTCAATTGGCGCCGCGAAGATCACAGAATGTCGTCCGTATTGCCCCGTCCGCGTCACCGCTCCACCCACCGCCCGGCCGGGCGGGTTCCGGCCTCCCCGGGCGGGTGGACGTGGTTCGACGAGGACGAGCGACCGGCGGAGTCATGCCCTTCGCCCCACTGGGAGCGCGTCCTGCAGGAGGAGCTGGAACCGATGAGCATCCCCCGCCCCGTCTCCGACTCGGCCGATCCGGCCGAGCGCAGCAGCGAGCAGAAGCCGGCCGTCCGGTCGGGCGTGAGGTCCGGTGCCGGCTCCAGGGCCGTCGCCCCGAAGGACACCGCGAAGGACACCGTGAAGGACAAGGACGCCGCGAAGGACGCGAAGCCGCGCCCGGTGCCGGTCCGCGGCGGCAAGGGCAAGGCGGTCGAGCCCAGGACCGGGGCGAAGCCCGAGGCCAAGGAGCCGGCCGAGGCCGAGTCGCCGCGCGCCGCGACGGCGCTGCCCGCCGCGGTGTCGGCGGCCTTCGCCGCGGGCCCGGCGGCGGGCACGTCGGCCGGCGGCGCGGACGAGGGGGAGCTGCCGCAGGGCCGCTTCCTGGACCGCGAGCGCAGCTGGCTGGCGTTCAACGAGCGGGTGCTGGAGCTCGCCGAGGACCCGGAGATCCCGCTGCTGGAGCGGGCGAAGTTCCTGGCGATCTTCGCGTCCAACCTGGACGAGTTCTTCATGGTGCGGGTGGCCGGCCTCAAGCGCCGGATCGCCACCGGGGTGGCGCAGCGCTCGGCGTCCGGCCTGCAGCCGCGCGAGGTGCTGGACCAGATATGGCGGCGTTCGCGCGAGCTGATGGCCCGGCACGCGGCGACCTTCCAGCAGGAGGTGCTGCCGGACCTGGCGGCCGAGGGCGTCGAGCTGGTGCGCTGGCCGGACCTGGCGGAGGCCGAGCAGGCCCGGCTGCACACGCTGTTCCGGCAGCAGATCTTCCCCGTGCTGACGCCGCTGGCGGTCGACCCGGCGCACCCGTTCCCGTACATATCGGGGCTGTCGCTGAACCTGGCGGTGGTGGTGCGCAACCCGGTGTCGGGGCACAAGCACTTCGCCCGGGTGAAGGTGCCGCAGTCGCTGTCGCGGTTCCTGGAGGCGTCCCCGCAGCGGTACGTGCCGCTGGAGGACGTGATGGGGGCGCACCTGGAGGAGCTGTTCCCGGGGATGGAGGTGCTCGCCCACCACGCGTTCCGGGTCACCCGCAACGAGGACCTGGAGGTGGAGGAGGACGACACCGAGAACATCCTGAAGGCGCTGGAGAAGGAGCTGATGCGGCGCCGCTTCGGCCCGCCGGTGCGCCTGGAGGTCGAGGAGTCGATCGACCCGTACATCCTGGACCTGCTGGTGCGGGAGCTGAACATCACCGAGGCGGAGGTCTTCCCGCTGCCCGGGCCGCTGGACCTGACCGGGCTGTTCGGGATCGCCGAACTGGACCGGCCGGAGCTGAAGTACCCGAAGTTCGTGGCGGGCACCGCGCGCGGGCTGACCGACGTGGAGTCGGCGACGCTGCCGGACATCTTCGGGGCGATGCGCGAGCGGGACGTGCTGCTGCACCACCCGTACGACTCGTTCTCCACCTCGGTGCAGGCGTTCCTGGAGCAGGCCGCCGCCGACCCGCACGTGCTGGCGATCAAGCAGACGCTGTACCGCACCTCCGGCGACTCGCCGATCGTGGACGCGCTGATCGACGCGGCGGAGTCCGGCAAGCAGGTGCTGGTGCTGGTGGAGATCAAGGCGCGGTTCGACGAGCAGGCGAACATCAAGTGGGCCCGGAAGCTGGAGGAGTCCGGCTGCCACGTGGTGTACGGCCTGGTCGGGCTGAAGACGCACTGCAAGCTGTCGCTGGTGGTCCGCCAGGAGGGCGACACGCTGCGCCGGTACTCGCACGTCGGCACCGGCAACTACCACCCGAAGACGGCCCGGCTGTACGAGGACCTGGGCCTGCTGACGGCGGACCCGCAGGTCGGGGCCGACCTGAGCGACCTGTTCAACCGGCTGTCGGGCTACTCGCGGCGCGAGTCGTACCGGCGGCTGCTGACCGCGCCGCGCGGGCTGCGGGACGGGCTGGTGGCGCGGATCAACGGGGAGATCGCGCACCACCGGGCCGGGCGGCCGGCCTTCGTCCGGATCAAGGTCAACTCGATCGTCGACGAGGTGGTCGTCGACGCGCTGTACCGGGCCTCGCGGGCGGGCGTGCCGGTGGACGTGTGGGTGCGCGGCATCTGCGCGATCCGGCCGGGCGTGCCGGGGCTGAGCGAGAACATCCGGGTGCGGTCGATCCTGGGGCGGTTCCTGGAGCACTCCCGGGTGTTCGTGTTCGGCAACGGCGGCGACCCGGAGGTGTGGATCGGCAGCGCCGACATGATGCACCGCAACCTGGACCGCCGGATCGAGGCGCTGGTGCGGGTCACCGACCCGGCCCACCGGTCCGAGCTGAACGGGCTGCTGGAGCTCGGCGTCTCGGACGAGACCGACTCCTGGCACCTGGGCGCCGACGGCACCTGGACCCGGCACGCGCAGGACGCCGAGGGACGGCCGCTGCGCCACGTCCAGGACCTGCTGATCGACTCGCGCCGCCGCAACCGCGGCTCCGCCGCCGCGCGCTGAGCGGCACCCCGCCCGCGCCGGGAAGGACCCCGGCGCGGGCGGACTGCACCCCTGGGGCAGGCCCAGGGAGGGAATCGGGGAGAGCCACAGCCATGACCGATGCGCCGACGACGGCCCCGGTGGCGCGCGCCGCGACCGCCGGGGAGGTCCTTGCCGGCTACCTGACCGCCCAGGCGGGCGCGTTCCTGCGCGCCCTGCCGCAGGCGGTCGGCGAGGCGGGGTCCAGACCGGGGGCGCTGCCGGCGTCGGCGCGGGCCGCGGACGACCTGCTGCGGGCGGTGCGCCGGGTCGGCGGGGCGCTGCACACCTTCGCGGCGGCGTTCGACCCGCAGTGGGCGCAGGAGTCCCGCACCGAGCTGCGCTGGCTGCTGAACCTGCTGGCCCAGGAGCCGGGCTACCAGCGGCGGGCGACCCGGCTGCTGGGCGCGCTGGACTCGCTGGCCGACACCTCGCCGGACGGGGCGGGCATGCTGGCGGGGCACGCGGGCGCGCCGAAGGCCCGGGCGCTGCTGGAGCGGCAGCTGACGCTGGCCCGGACCAGGGCGCACACCGCGCTGCTGCAGGAGCTGCGCTCGGCCCGGCTGCACGCGCTGGCGGACCGGATGACGCTGCTGGCGGGCGAGGTGCCGCTGGTGGCCCCGGCCGAGCCGGCGGCGGCGCTGCTGCCGAGGGCCTCGGCGGCGCTGGCGGCGCTGCTGGGCGCGGGCGAGCGGCTGCCGTGGCGGCGCGCGGCGCAGGCGTACGGCGGGGCGGGGCTGCACCGGCTGGGGTCGGCGGAGCCGCCGGTGGAGCCGGCCGGGGTGCCGGCGGCCAGGTCGGCGGCGGACGCGGACGCGGCGCTGGCGGCGGACGACGCGCCGTGGCTGCGGGCCCGGATCCTGGTGAAGCGGGCCAGGTACGCGCTGGAGGTGTGCGGGGCGCCGGGTGAGGGCCTGCGGGAGCTGGACGGGGTGCTGGCCCGGCACCAGGAGGCCTCGGACGCGGCGGCGACGGTGGCGACGGCGGCGCGCACGCCGCGGATCACCCCGGCGACGGCGTACGTGCTGGGCGTGGTGCACGCGGACCAGCGTTTGGAGGTGGAGTCGGCCCGGTACGCTTTCGGGCGCCAGTGGCCGGGGGTGGTGCCCGGGCTGGCCGGCCCGGCGGCGGTGCTGCCGGCCTGAGCCCCTCGTTCCCCGTCCGGACGGACCGCGTACCGCTGATGCCCGATCGTTCCTCCCCGCCCGACCGAGGCCAGGCCCGGTCGGGCGGTCCCCGTCCGGACCGGCGTCCGGCGGCGGGTTCCCGTTCCACGGTGCTGGCGGCGGGTGCGGTGCTGTGGGTGCCGGGGCCGCCGAAGAAGGGCGGCCGGGGGCGGAAGAAGCCGCGGATCGCGCTGGTGCACCGGCCCAAGTACGACGACTGGAGCCTGCCGAAGGGCAAGCTCGACCCGGGCGAGGGCTGGCGGGCGGCGGCGCTGCGCGAGGTGCTGGAGGAGACCGGGATGCGCTGCGTGCTGGGGCCGGAGCTGCCGGCCCAGCACTACCTGGCGCACGGCCGGCCGAAGGAGGTCCGGTACTGGTCGGCGGTGCCGACGGGCGGCGCGTTCCGGCCCAACCGGGAGGTCGACCGGCTGGAGTGGCTGCCGCCGAAGCGGGCCCGGGAGCGGCTGACCCACCCGCGGGACCGGGTGCTGGTGGACGCGCTGCTGGAGCTGCTGCTGGGCTGAGCGGCCGTCCGGGTGGTTCGCCCAGGTCGTGCGGGTGATCTGTCCGCGCCCCCACCGTGACGCAACCGTTACTACCGGCCGCAGTTTCCTGACGTCCCTTCGAGGTTCACTCCCCGTTCATTTGCGACGGGCTGACGCGTCACCTGTCCTGCCTAACTTCTGGGTTACCGGAGGGCCGGAAGGGCCCCGGACCACAGCAAAACCGGTCGTTCCGAGACCGGCATTGCCTCAGAAAGGGACACCCAGTGAACCTGCGGAACGGCCGCTCCAAGGCCCTCGCCATCGGTGCCGTCGCGCTCGTCTCCACGCTGTCGCTCTCGGCTTGCGGCACGGACGACAACACCTCGAAGACCAACGCCGGTTCCTCGGCTTCGGGTGGCTCCGCTCCCGCCGCTGCCAAGATCACCTGTGCGGACAAGGGCGGCGCGCTGCTGGCCGCGGGTTCCACCGCGCAGACCCCGGCGATCGACGTCTGGAAGGCCGCGTACAGCGCCGCCTGCTCCAGCGCCACGCTGACCTACGGCGGCGGCGGCTCCGGTGCCGGTGTCACCCAGTTCAACCAGGGCAAGATCGCCTTCGCGGGCACCGACTCGGCCCTCAAGCCGGCCGAGGTCGAGACCTCGAAGACCGTCTGCACCGGCGGCCAGGCGATCGACCTCCCGATGGTCGGCGGCCTGATCTCGATCGTCTTCAACGTCGAGGGTGTCGACAAGCTGGTCCTGGACGGCCCGACCCTGGCGAAGATCTTCGACGCGCAGATCACCAAGTGGAACGACCCGGCGATCGCCGCCCTGAACGCGGGCGTCAACCTGCCGGCCGCCGACATCCAGGCGATCCACCGCTCGGACGACTCCGGCACCACCGCCAACCTGACCGGCTACCTGGCGAAGGCCGGCGCCGGTGCCTGGAAGTACCCGGCGTCGAAGACCTGGGCGGGCCAGGGCGGCCAGTCCGCGAACGGCTCCGCCGGTGTCGCGGCCCAGGTGAAGCAGGTCAAGAACTCGATCTCCTACGTCGAGCTCTCCTACGCCCAGACCAACAAGCTGAACAGCGCCGCGATCAACACCGGCGCCTCCAAGCCGGTCGAGGCCACCGCCGCCAACGCCGCCGCGACCCTGGCCGCCGCGAAGATCACCGGCACCGGCGCGGACCTGACCCTGGACATCGACTACGCGACCAAGGCCGAGGGCAACTACCCGCTGACCCTGGTCACCTACGAGGTCGTCTGCGACAAGGGCAACAAGGCCGACAGCCTGCCGGTCCTGAAGTCCTTCCTGAACTACACCGTCAGCGACGCCGGCCAGCAGGCCATCGGCGCGGTCGGCTACGTGCCGCTGCCGGCCGAGCTCGCGGCCAAGGTCAAGACCCAGGTCGACGCCCTCGCCTGAGCCTGAACGACGACCGGCCGGGCGGCCCCCCAAGGAGGGGGGAGGGGCCGCCCGGCCGGGCTGCTCGTCGGAACGCGGTACCGCACCAACCACCACTGAACGTCCGGGGCACCGCCGCCAAGGTGCCGCCCTCCGCGGGGCAGCGCCGCCAGACCGGAGTAAACGATCATGACTTCTGCACCCCCCGCCGACGCGCGGGGACGGACTCGACGGGGCCGGGGCGACAGCCGCCGCGGCGACAGCGTGTTCTTCAACCTCTCGCGGGGCTCGGGCATCCTGCTGCTGGTCATCATGGCCGCCATCGCAGGCTTCCTGGCCTACCGCTCCTTCCTCGCCCTGGGCAAGAACGAGGGCAACTTCCTCACCACCTTCGAGTGGGCGCCGGACGGCGTCAAGCCGGTCTTCGGCATCGCGGTCCTCACCTTCGGCACACTGGTCAGCGCGTTGATCGCGATGGTCATCGCGGTCCCGATCTCGGTCGGCATCGCGCTGTTCATCTCGCACTACGCGCCGCGCCGGATCGCCCAGCCCTTCGCCTACCTGGTCGACCTGCTGGCCGCCGTGCCGTCCATCGTCTACGGCCTGTGGGGCGTGCTGTTCCTCGTCCCGCACATGGACGGCCTGACCAGCTGGATGGACCAGTACCTCGGCTGGACGTACGTCTTCGACCAGTCCAGCACCGGCGTCCCGCCGCGCAACCTGTTCACGGTCGGCATCCTGCTCGCCATCATGGTGCTGCCGATCATCACCGCGGTCACCCGCGAGGTGTTCCGGCAGGTCCCGCGGATGCACGAGGAGGCGGCGCTCGCGCTCGGCGCGACCCGCTGGGAGATGATCCGCACCGCGGTGCTGCCGTTCGGCCGCCCCGGCATCATCTCCGCGTCGATGCTCGGCCTGGGCCGCGCGCTCGGCGAGACCATCGCCGTCGCCACCGTGCTGTCCACCAACAGCCAGCTGTCGCTGCACCTGCTCGACCCGGGCGGCGGCACCTTCGCGCAGAACATCGCGCTCAAGTTCAACGAGGCCCAGCCGCTGGGCCGGGACGCCCTGATGGCCTCCGGCCTGGTCCTGTTCGTCATCACCCTGCTGGTGAACGGCGCGGCCCGCATGATCATCGCCCGTCGCAAGGAGTACTCGGGGGCCGCCGCATGAGTGCCGTCATCGTCACCGACGCCGCCCCGCAGCTGAGCCACCGGCTCACCGCGGCCCGGCTGCCCCGCTGGGCGCCGGCCGGCATCGCCCTCGCCTCGATCGCGGTCGGCTGCGGCGTGGGCGCCGCCGCCGGGCTGGAGAGCCACCTGCAGTGGGGCCTGATCTCGGCGCTGCTGTTCCTGGTGGTCAGCTACACCGTCTCGGCCGCGGTCGAGGGCCGCCGCCAGGCCCGGGACCGGTTCGCCACCTCGCTGGTCTGGGTCTCCTTCATCTGCGCCGTGGTGCCGCTGGTCGCCCTGACCTTCTACACCGTCCAGCAGGGCATCGACGCGATCACCCCCGAGTTCCTCACCCACTCGATGAAGGGCATCGCCGCCACCCTCAGCCCGGACGGCGGCATCTACCACGCGATCATCGGCACCATCGAGCAGGTCCTGCTCGCCACCCTGATCGCCGCCCCGATCGGCCTGCTCACCGCCGTCTACCTGGTGGAGTACGGCCGCGGCCGGCTCGCCAAGGCGGTCACCTTCTTCGTCGACGTCATGACCGGCATCCCGTCGGTCGTCGCCGGCCTGTTCGTCCTCTCGCTCTGGAACATCGCCCTGGGCTTCCAGTACTCCGGCTTCTCGGGCAGCCTCGCGCTGGCCATCCTGATGATGCCGGTGGTGGTCCGCTCGACCGAGGAGATGCTCAAGCTCGTCCCGAACGAGCTGCGCGAGGCCTCGTACGCCCTCGGTGTGCCGAGGTGGAAGACCATCCTGCGGATCGTCCTCCCCACGGCCGTGGGCGGCATCACCACGGGTGTCATGCTGGCCGTCGCCCGCATCACCGGCGAGACCGCCCCCGTGATGATGCTGGTCTTCGGTGCCGACTTCATCAACAGCGACCCCTTCAACGGACCGCAGCAGTCGCTGCCGCTCTACATCTGGCAGCAGTACTCGCAGATCAACAACGACTACGGCTACCAGCGCGCCTGGGGTGCGGCCCTGGTGCTGATCGCGTTCGTGATGGGTCTCAACCTCATCGCCCGGGGCATCGCGCGGTGGCGCTCGCCCAAGGGCGGGCACTGACACCGACTGACGTTCGAACAGACGAGAGAAGACGAAAGACCATGGCCAAGCGCATCGACGTCAGCGGACTGTCCGCCTACTACGGCTCCACCCGCGCCATCGAGGACATCTCGATGACCATCGAGCCCCGCTCGGTGACCGCCTTCATCGGCCCCTCGGGCTGCGGCAAGTCCACCTTCCTGCGCACCCTCAACCGGATGCACGAGGTGATCCCCGGCGCCCGGGTCGAGGGCAAGGTGATGCTGGACGACGAGAACCTGTACGGCGCCCACGTCGACTCGGTCGCCGTCCGCCGCTCGGTCGGCATGGTGTTCCAGCGCCCCAACCCGTTCCCCACCATGTCGATCTACGACAACGTGGTGGCGGGCCTCAAGCTGGCCGGCGTGAAGAAGAAGTCCGTGCTGGACGGGGTGGTGGAGCGCTCCCTGCAGGGCGCCAACCTGTGGAACGAGGTCAAGGACCGCCTGGGCAAGCCCGGTGCGGGCCTGTCCGGCGGCCAGCAGCAGCGCCTGTGCATCGCCCGGGCGATCGCCGTCGAGCCCGAGGTGCTGCTGATGGACGAGCCCTGCTCGGCCCTCGACCCGATCTCCACCCTCGCCATCGAGGACCTGATCGGCGAGCTGAAGTCGCAGTTCACCATCGTGATCGTGACCCACAACATGCAGCAGGCGGCCCGGGTCTCCGACCGCACCGCCTTCTTCAACCTGGCGGGCGTCGGCCAGCCCGGCAAGCTGGTCGAGCTGGACGACACCCAGCGGATCTTCTCCAACCCGTCGGTCCAGGCCACCGAGGACTACATCTCCGGCCGCTTCGGCTGACCGACCCGGCCCCCCGGGGCCCCACCCGACTGCTCCGCGGCGCTGCATGGCGGTGCCGCCGCGGAGTCAGAAAGAGGAAGGGCCCGCCCCCGTGCTGTGGGGGCGGGCCCTTCCGCCGTTCTCGTCGGTCCTCCCGGTCCCGCGCCGGGTCAGAGGACCAGCAGGTTCACGATCCCGAACATCGCGGCGGCCACGACCGCCGCGGCCGGCATGGTGATGAACCAGCCCAGCACGATGTTCTTCGCCACCCCCCAGCGGACCGCGCGGACCCGCTTGGTGGCGCCCACGCCCATGATCGCCGAGGTGATCACGTGGGTGGTGGAGATCGGCGCCGCGTAGACGAACGAGGTCGTGTACATCACCGCGGAGGCGGTGGCCTCGGCGGCGAAGCCCTGCGGCGGGTCCAGCTCGATGATCTTCCGGCCGAGGGTGCGCATGATCCGCCAGCCGCCCGCGTAGGTGCCCAGCGAGAGCATCGTGGCGCAGGAGATCTTCACCCAGATCGGGATGCCGTTGCCGGTCTGGTGGCCGGAGATGACCAGGGCCATCACCACGATGCCCATGGTCTTCTGGGCGTCCTGCAGGCCGTGCGCCAGCGCCATCGCGGCCGCCGAAGCGGTCTGCGCCACCCGGAAGTTGCGCTTGGCCTTGTGCGGGTTGGCCCGCCGGAAGATCCACAGGATCGCCAGCATCACCAGGAAGCCGCCGACCAGGCCGACCACCGGCGAGACGATCATCGGAACGATGATCTTGTCGACCACGCCGTGCCAGACCACCCCGATGCCACCCGCCAGCGCCGCGCCCACCATGCCGCCGAACAGCGCGTGCGAGGAGGAGGACGGCAGGCCGAAGTACCAGGTCACCAGGTTCCAGGCGATCGCCCCGACCAGGGCCGAGAACAGGATCGCCATGCCCTTGCTGCCGGTCGGGGTCTCGATGATCCCCTTGGAGACGGTCTTGGCCACCCCGCTGCCGAGGAACGCGCCGGCCAGGTTCATCACCGCGGCCATCGCCAGGGCCGCCCGCGGGGTCAGCGCCCGGGTGGAGACCGAGGTGGCGATCGCGTTCGCCGAGTCGTGGAAGCCGTTCGTGTACGTGAAGAAGAAAGCGACGCCGATGACGACGATCAGTGCTGCCATGTCCACGGAGGTCAGGACTCCTTGACGGCGATGGTCTCCACCGTGTTGGCCACGTGCTCGAACGCGTCGGCGGCCTCTTCGAGGACGTCCACGACCTGCTTGAGCTTCAGCACCTCGATCGCCTCGTACTGGCCGGAGAACAGGTGGGCCAGCAGCTTGCGGTGGATCTGGTCCGCCTGGTTCTCCAGCCGGTTGACCTCGATCCAGTACTCGGTGAGGTTCGACATCGACCGCAGGTTGGGCATCGCCTCCGCGGTCAGCTCGGCGGCCCGGGCCAGCACCTCGATCTGCTGCTCGATGCCCTTCGGGAGGGTCTCGATGTCGTACAGCACGACCAGGTCGACGGCCTCCTCCATGAAGTCCATGATGTCGTCCAGCGAGGAGGCCAGGTTGTAGATGTCCTCCCGGTCGAACGGGGTGATGAACGAGGAGTTCAGCTGGTGGAAGATCGCATGGGTGGTGTCGTCGCCGGCGTGCTCGGCGGCGCGCATGCGCTCGACGATCTCCGCGCGGGCTGACACGTCCGAGCCCAGTAGTTCCAGCAGGAGCTTCGATCCGACGACGAGGTTCTCCGCTGCTGCGGCGAACATGTCGTAGAAGCTCGTCTCCTTCGGGGTCAGGCTAAAACGCACGGAAATCTCCGATGTGCGGGGTCGGTACTTGACGATGCTAGGCGCACGCCCCCCTCACCTGAACACGGGGTTGCCGACGCGCGCCCTAAGTGTGTCCCACGACACGCCGGTTTGCTCCCGCTCTGCACGGGGATCTCTGACCTGACGCCCGGACGGCGGAACACCAGGCCGGTGCCGCTTGTTGGATCCGGGGGCACCTCCCGGCCGTAGGCTGGGGGCGGGCCGAGCACCGAGACCACGAGGGCGGACCGGATGACCACCATCGACACCCCGAGCGCCGGCACCGCGCCGGCCACCGACAGCGCACCGGCGGCCGCCTGCCACGGCGCCTCCCCGGGTGCCGGGCCGCACGGCTACAGCGGCGAGAAGGAGGCGCACCTCAAGCGGCTGCGCCGGATCGAGGGCCAGATCCGCGGCCTGCAGCGGATGGTCGACGAGGACGTCTACTGCATCGACATCCTCACCCAGGTCTCCGCCTCCACCAAGGCCCTGCAGTCCTTCGCGCTCTCCCTGCTGGAGGAGCACCTGCGGCACTGCGTGGCCGCCGCCGCGGCCGCCGAGGACGGCGGCGAGGAACTGAACGCCAAGGTCGCCGAGGCCAGCGCGGCCATCGCCCGGCTGCTGCGCACCTGACCCGAGCGCCCGACCGACGCGGCGTCAGTCCGCCCCGCCCGTCAGCCCGCCCCGCCTGTCAGTCCGGTCCGTCCGTCAGTCCGGTCCGTCCGTGGCCGGATCGCGGCGGGCCAGCAGGACCTCGTCGATCTGCTCGGCGGCCAGCCGTTCCGCGCGGCTGGCCGAGGCGGCGATCATCAGCTCGCCGGTCAGGTCGATCTCGTCCAGCGCGGTTCTGTCGTGGCCGCCGGTGCCGCTGTCCCCGGATGCCATCTCCACCCCTTCCGCCGCCCGGCCGTGCCCGCCCCGTACCAGCGTAGGGAGCGGCGGGCCGGGCCACATGGCACGGACGGGCCATCTCTGCCGTCCGAAACGGGTGGGCCCGGCGCTCCGCCGGTCACTTCGGCGAGGGGGTGGCCTTCATCGAGTAGATGTCGGCGGCGGCGGGCTCGGCGGCCTCCACCGGCTTGCCGAACTCGCTCAGCGACAGCGTGGAGACCACCTTGACCTGGTCCTTCGGCGCGGTCGAACCGGCCACCCCGGCGAAGGCGAAGTTCTCCACCACCTTGTGCAGCCGGCCCTGGCCGTCCAGCCAGGCCTCGAACGGGACCTCCTTCGCGGTGAAGGTCTGGGCGGCCATCCGCAGGCCGTCCGCCCCCCGGCCGCCGGTCGCGTCGGCGGCCTTCGCCAGGTCGAGGGTGCCCTTGTAGTGCTTGAGCTCCACCCCGTCCGCCGTCTCGGTGCCCACCAGCTCGGCGTGCAGCGCGCCGCGCAGCGCGCCCGCCGCGGTGGCCGGGTCGGTGGCGCCGGAGCTGACCAGGTTGCCGTCCGGGAGCTGGCGCACGTCCAGCTTGACCCACTTGCCCTCGGGGATCTTCGCGCCGCTGTTCTGCAGGTACACCGTGCCGGGCAGCACCACCTCGGTGATCTTCCCGGTGGTGGCGGCGCCGGGCGGGACGTCGATCTCCAGCCGGCCGATCCGCTTCACGTAGTCGTAGCCCCCGCCGCCGTGGAAGACCGCCCTCTTGTCGGCGGACTCGGTGACCAGCTCGGTGGTCGCCCGGGCCGAGCCGGTGCGGCCGGTGATGTCGGCCGCCGAACGGACCGCCGTCAGCGGGTCCCCGGACAGCTGGTCGGCCGAACCCGGCCGCTCCTGACCACCGCCGCCGCAGGCCGACAGCACGGTGACGAGCAGGGCCGCGGCGGCGGCGCGGTTGAGCGTCTTCACTTCTTCGACAACCCCCTCGGGCCCCGGACGACCCGGGATGACCCGGCGAGCAACCACCCCGGATGGGCGGAGCGCCTGCCAGGCAAACGAGCCGGGGCGCGGAAGGTTACGCCGTTGTTCACCGAACGGACCGGAGGCCGGTCCGCCGGGCCGGGATACGGTGAAAGGTGTGGCAGAACAGCGCGCAGGGGCCTTCGGCAGGGCATTGGCGGCCGACCACACGACCGGCCGCACCACCGACCGCACGAGCGGCCGCACCGATCACACCGACCGCACGAGCGGCCGCCCGGACGGACACCGGGTGGAGGTGGTGGAACGCGGCTCGTTCAGCTTCGCGCAGTGCGCCTGCGGCTGGTTCGCCCCGGCCCGGCGCTCCCGCGACAAGTCCCGGCGGGACGCGGCGGACCACCTCGCGGAGACGGCCGGACCGGTGGCGCGGGCGGGTTGACCCCCCCCGGGCCCCGGGCCCCGGTGCTGCCGGGCTCAGGCCGCCAGGTCCGACTCGCGGTCCCGTTCCGGCTCGCGGCCCCGGTCCCGGCCGGCCCGGCGGCCCGAGCGGCGGGCGCCCGACCCGGCCGGCCGGCGCCCGCCGGAGCCGTCGGCGGGTACCCGGGCCGCCACCAGCGGCCGCAGCGCGGTCCGGGACAGCGCGTGGCACAACGGCACCAGGACGGCCATCGCGATCGGCGCGAGCAGCAGCACCACGGCGGTGGCCAGCGCGTAGCCGCCGAGCACGTCGGTCGGGTAGTGCACGCCGACGAACAGCCGGCAGAAGCCCTGCAGCAGGGCGAGCGCCCCGGCGACCAGGCCGAGCCTGCGGTTGACCAGGAACAGCGCGACGGCGATGCCCATGGACATCGCCGAGTGGTCGCTGACGAAGGAGAGGGTGTCCTCCTTGCCGGGCACCAGGACGTCCAGCTCGGGGTGGGTGACGAACGGGCGGGGCCGGTCGACGAGCTTCGAGATCGGCAGGTTGGCGAGCTCGGCGACGGCGACGGCGATCGGCGCCCACAGCACGCCGGCCACCGCGACCGGCGCGTCCGGGCGGCGGCGGGCGGACAGCCAGGCGGCCAGGCCGACCGCGGCCAGGCCGAGCAGGACGCCGTACTCGGCCGTCCAGGCGACCAGCGAGTCCAGCCAGCCGGGGGCGTCGGCGGCCAGGCCGTTGACGGCCTTGAGCAGCCCGAGGTCGGGGTCGCTCGAAGCGGTTCCGGCGTCGGCGAGCAGCGTCGGCACGCCGCACCTCCCTGTCGGCTCTCCGCAGTGGTCCCAGGTCGTGGTGCTTCCGGGTGCGGACGACCGGCAGCCTCCTGAGTCAACGCGATCAAGGGCGCCGCGGTTTCCGTGGAAACGCACCGTTATGCAAAATTGACTGACCGTCCACCGGGCGTGCACATGCCGGGCCGGTCCGGACCGGTTCCGGACCCGGTCAGTCGGTCTTCGGCGCCTCGCCCCGGGTGATGGTGCCGTCGCCCAGGTTCCGGTTGGGCAGCGCGGCCGCGCCGTCCGGGGTGACCCGGGTCGCGCCGATGTAGTCCCGCTGGTCGATGGTGTCGTAGCGGACCTTGGCGCCGGTGTGCGGCGCGTCGATCATGTAGCCGCCGCCGACGTAGATCCCGACGTGGTGGATGGTCCGCGGGTCGTCCAGGTCGTTGGCGAAGAACACCAGGTCGCCCGGACGGAGTTGGTCCCGCGAGGGGTGCGGCCCGGCGTACCACTGGTCGTTGGCCACCCGGGGCAGCTCGATGCCGACGCTCTCGTACGCGACCTTGGTCAGGCCCGAGCAGTCGAACCGCCCGTTCTCCCACTCCTGCCCGGTGCCGCCCCACAGGTAGTCGGTGCCCAGCTTGCTCTGCGCGAACCAGATCGCCCCGGCGGCCTCCTTGGACAGCGCCAGCTGCACGCCCGGGTCGGCCGGCGCGGTGAAGGACTTCGCCAGGGTCTGGATGCTGCGGACGTACCCCTGGGTCTCCTTGTACGGCGGGATCCCCCGGTACTTGGAGACCGCGCCCGGGCCCGCGTTGTAGGCGGCCAGCATGTTCGCCTGCCGGTCGCCGGGGACGTTGGCGACCTGCTTGGCCAGCAGGCAGTCGTAGCTCGCGGCGGAGGCGATCGCGTCGAGCGGGTTCCAGACGTCCCGCTTGCCGTCGCCGTCGCCGTCGACGCTGAAGGCGTCCCAGCTGCCCGGCATGAACTGGGCCATGCCCATCGCCCCGACCGGACTCCTCGCCCCCGGGTCGAAGCCGCTCTCCTGGTAGAGCTGGGCGGCCAGCACCGGCGCGGAGATCTCCGCGCAGAGCTCGCCCCACCGCTGGATGTGCGCCTGGTACGCGGCCGGCACCGTCCGCCCGGAGAGCCCGGGCCGCGCGGCGGACTGCCCCGGGACCCCGCTGGCCGCGTACGTCCCGACCGTCACGACGCCCACGAAACCGATCACCACCACCGCCGAGGCGGCCCCTGCCACCCGAGCCTTCCGGAGCACCATCAAGCACCATCCCGACGGAACGTCAGCGGCCATGTCCTGTTACGCAATTGCCCGGTGCAATCATCACAGATACCAGGGGCGGGAAGTATCCTTGTAGCCACCGGACATCCTGGCGGAGGCGTCCGGCCAGCCACGAGCAATCCGCGAGAAGCAGCCAAGTCGGCGTCGGATCCGGCCAAGAATAGGACCTGCCCCTTCGCTCGACCGTGGTCCGGGGCCTTGAATTTTCCTGATCGGGCGGTGAGATGGGATGGACCTGAACGTGGACAGCACAGTGATCCGGCACTTGGCGGAGGACCCGCCCAAGAAGGCCGACATCGACACCATCATCGGCGGGATCGCCCCCGACTGGGGCCCGTTCGCCACCCTCGGCTCCTCGGCCCGGGTGATGGTCCAGGTCGTGATGGCCGTGGCGATCCTGGTCTGCCTCGCCATCGCCATCTGGGGCGCGGCCAAGCAGCGGATCGGCGCCACCGCGATGCGCGACACCTTCAGCGCCGAACAGGGCAAGGGGCTGATCGTCGCCGGCCTGACCGGCGTGTTCATCATCGGTTCGCTCGGCACCCTGTTCACCATTGTGTACGGCATGGCCATCTGACGATCGGACAACCGCCGCCCCGGCGGCGCCGGTCCACCACCCGTCCGTCACCGCCTCCCCCGCCGACCCGCTTCCCACCGCACGCTCACGCCGAGCACCCGTCACGCCGCCGCGCACGCCCCGCGCGGCGGCGCCCACCAGGAGGGCCCCGTGCCGTTGTCCGACGACCAGCCGCACACCCGTACGCGGCTACCGGTCGCCGAACAGAACGCCCCCGCGAGCGGCCGGCCGGCCAGACCGCTGCGCACCCTCCTGACCGTCCTCGGCATCGTCACCCTGCTGGTCGTCGCCGTCGCCGTCGCCAACCGCGACAAGGCCCCCGTCGACCGCGGCGCCGCCACCACCTCCGGCGACCGCGCCGCCGGCGGCGCCACCGCCTCCCCCGACCGCACCGCCGCCAGCGGGCAGCAGCCCGTCGGCACCACGGTCAACGGCATCGGCACCGGCTACCCGCACACCGACCAGGGCGCGCAGTCCGCCGCCGCCAACTACGCGGTGGCGCTCGGCTCCACCGACATGTTCCGCGCCGACTCCCGCCGCACCGTCCTCACCACCATCGCCGACCCCACCGCCGTCCAGACCCTGCAGACCCGCCTCGACCAGGCCTTCACCCCGGAGACCAACGCCCGCTACGGGCTCGACGCGCAGGGCAGGGCGCCGGCGAACCTGACGTTCATCAGTCGCGCCATCCCGATCGGCACCGACCTGCTGAACTACTCGGACACCGGGACGAAGGTGGACGTCTGGTGCAATTCGCTGGTGGGGCTGACCGGTAAGACCTCGGAGATCCCGGTCACCGCGAGCTGGTACACGCTCGACATCACGATGCGTTGGACCGGCAACGACTGGAAGATCATCGATTACAGCCGGAAGGCAGGCCCGGCCCCGTTGCCCGCTGACCAACAGGCCGCGACCTCGGAGGAGATCACGGGTGCCGTCCAGCAATTCGGAGGTTTCCGCTATGCGCGCTGACGGAGCGGGCAGAGGTCTCGGCCGTCGTGTCGCCGTCCTGGCCGGGGCGACCGCTTCGCTCCAGACGGCGCTCCTGGCGGTGGTCAGGGCGGCCACCGCCGCGACCCCGTCGCCCACTCCCCAGCCCTCTTGCACGGTGGACGTGCCGGTGCCGGGTGCCGACAAGCTGTGCGCTCCGCCCGGGGCCACCGTGATCCCCGGGAGCGGGGCGGTGTCCGGGGTGACGGATCCGTTGGGGTCGTTGGCGAAGGGGTGTGCGCAGGCGGCGGCCTGGGTGGTGCGGCAGTTGTCGGGGGCGATCGACGGGACGACGAAGGTCGACTTCACGAACGCGGCGTTCCTGCAGCAGTACGCGGTGGTGTTCGCGGTCTCGACGGTGATCACGCTGGTGCTGTGGCTGCTGGCGGTGACGAAGCGGGCGGTGCGCGGGGCGGCGCTGGGGCAGGCGTTCGGCGAGGCGGTCGGGTACCTGTGGCTGACGGTGATCGCCTCGGCGTTCACGCCGTTGATCCTGTACACCGTGGTGACGGTGACCGACGGGCTGACGGACGCGATCGCGTCGGGGACGAAGTCGGACACCGGCACGTACCTGGGCGGGTTCGCGGACACGTTGGAGAAGGGCACCATGGGCGGCGGCCCGCTGATCCTGATCCTGGTGTCGCTGGTGGCGGTGCTGGCCGCGGCGGTGCTCTGGGTGGAGCTGGTGATCCGGGCGGCGATGCTGTACGTGGGCGCGCTGCTGGGGACGGCGGTGTACGCGGGGCTGGTGGACAAGCAGATGTGGAAGCACGTCCGCCGGTGGGCCGCGATGATGCTGGCGGTGGACCTGGCGAAGCCGATCGTGGTGGTCATCCTGGGGCTGGCGGGCGCGGTGGCGACCGGCGCGGGGGCGGACGACGACTTCGGCCGGGTGCTGGCGGGGTTGGCGATCCTGTTCCTGTCGATCTTCGCGAGCGCGGCGGTGTACCGGTTCGTGCCGGGCTTCGGCGACGAGCTGATGGCGATGCGGCGGGCCCGGGCGGGCGCGGTGCAGGCCGGCAGCGCGATGATCAACGGTCCGGCGAACTTCGTGAAGCAGGGCATCTCGACGCACGGTTCGCGCGGCGGCGCGGAGGGCGCGGGCGGCGGTGGCGGCGCCCCGGCCGGCGGCGGCGGGGCGGGCGCGGGCATCGCGGCGCACGCCTCCCGTCCGGCGAACCCGCCGCGGGCGGCGGCGCCGCCCGCGCAGGCCCAGGTCCAGGCTCCGGTCAACAACCCGAAGGGAGGGTGACGGGGAGATGAGCAGCGAACAGCTCGGCCAGTACGGCACCCAGTACGCCCATCAGCGCCGCAGTTACCTGATCGGCAAGGCGCGTCCGAACGCGCCGATCGGGCGCAACCGGGAGAACGGCGAGATCGTGCTGATCATCGCCGGCGCGGGCCTGGGCATGGTGTGGGGGCTGGTCCCGAGCCTGTTGCCGCTGCGGATCGCCGGCCTGGTGGGCTTCCCGCTGCTGGCGATCATGGCGGTGTACGTGCCGTACCGGCGGCGGACGTTCTACAAGTGGGCGGAGATCAACCGGACGTACCGGCGGACGGTGCGCAGCGGCCGGGCGGTCTGGCGGCCGGACGTGCACGAGGCGGGCACCCGGCTGGACGGCCGCGAGGTGGAGGTCGGCCCGCCGCCGGGGGTGGGGCGGCTGCGCTGGCTGTCCGCGCCGTTCGGGCCGGACGAGGTCGCGGTGCTGATGCACCTGGAGCGCCGGACGGTGACGGCGGCGATCGAGATCGAGGGCCCGGGCGTGGGCCTGCGCGACTCGGAGGACCAGGAGGCGCTGGTCGACCGGTTCGGGACGCTGCTCAAGCACGTGGCCAACGGCGACGGCTTCGTGACCCGGCTGCAGATCCTGGCCCGGACGCTGCCGGCCGACCCGGACGCGCACGCCAAGGACGTGGAGCGGCGCGGCGACCACGCGGCGCCGCGCTGGCTGCAGGAGAGCTACGACCAGTTGCAGTCGATGGTGTCGACCTCCTCGGAGCAGCACCGGGCGTACCTGGTGGCCTGCATGCACTACACCCGGGACCTGGCGGCCGAGGCGCACGCGATGGGGCGCACCGCGTACGGGCGGGACGACGCGAAGCGGGACCGCAGCGACGACGGTCTGGCGACCGTGATGGCGCGCGAACTGACCGACATCTGCGCGCGGTTGGCGGAGGCGGACATCCGGGTGCGGCAGCCGCTGGGGCAGGCCCGGCTGGCGTCGCTGATCCACTCGATGTACGACCCGGACCACCCGATCGACCACATCCAGGCGATGAGCCGGCGCAACGCCTGGCCGGCCGAGCTGGACGCCACGCACCCGCAGTACCTGCAGGCGAAGACCCGCGAGGCGGCGACCCGGGAGCCGTGGTGCCACGCCACCGCGTGGATCAAGGAGTGGCCGCTGACCCCGGTCGGGGTGAACTTCCTGGCGCCGCTGCTGGTGCACACGCCGGACGTGATCCGGACGGTCGCGGTGACCATGGACCTGGAGCCGACCGACGTCGCGATCGAGCGGATGCTGACCGAGAAGACCAACGACGAGGCGGAGGCCAGCCGGGCGGCGAAGATGAACCGCACGGTGGACCCGCGCGACCTGGCGCACACCGGCCGGGTGGACCAGCGCGGCGACGACCTGGCGTCCGGCGCGGCCGGGGTGAACCTGGTCGGCTACCTGACGGTGTCCTCGCGCAGTCCGGAGGCGCTGGCCCGGGACAAGCGCACCATCCGGGCGTCGGCGGGCAAGAGCTACCTGAAGCTGGAGTGGTGCGACCGCGAGCACCACCGGGCGTTCGCCAACACCCTGCCGTTCGCCACCGGCATCCGCCGCTGACCCCGCTGACCCACCCGGAGGACCGTCGATGCTCGGCAAGCTGACCGATGCCTTCACCAGCACCCTGTTCGGCCGGGTGGAGACCACCCGGCTGCCGGTGCGCACCTCCAGCGGCCAGGCGCAGGCGGTGTACCTGCCGACGGCGGCGCCCGGGCTGGGCGACTCCGGGGTGATCATCGGCCGCGAGGTGTACAGCGGCAAGGGCTACGTCTACGACCCGTTCCAGCTGTACGGCCAGCAGCTGCCGGCCCCGCACTGGCTGGTGCTGGGGGAGTCCGGCAACGGCAAGTCGGCGTTGGAGAAGACGTACGTGCTGCGGCAGTTGAGGTTCCGCGACCGCCAGGTGGTGGTGCTGGACGCGCAGGGCGAGGACGGCGTCGGCGAGTGGAACCTGATCGCGAACGCGCTGGGGATAAAGTCCATCCGGCTGGACCCGCTGGCGGCCCGGGACGGCGGGGTGAAGCTGAACCCGCTGGACCCGGCGATCACCACCACCGGCCAGCTGTCGCTGCTGCGCACCATCATCGAGGTGGCGATGGGCCGCGGCCTGGAGGAGCGGGCCGGCTTCGCGCTGAAGGCCGCGCACGCGTACGTGACGGCGACGGTGAAGGACCGCCAGCCGGTGCTGAACGACATCATCGACACGCTGCGCAGCCCCGACCTGTCGGCGGTGGAGTCGCTGGGCGTGCAGGTCGGCGAGGTGCAGTCCTGGGGCCTGGACGTGGCGCTGGTGCTGGACCGGCTGGTCGACGGCGACCTGCGGGGCATGTTCGACGGGCCGACCTCGGCGGGCATCGACCTGGACGCGCCGCTGATCGTCTTCGACCTGTCGCACATCGACCGGAACTCGATCGCGATGCCGATCCTGATGGCGATCGTCGGGGTGTGGCTGGAGCACACCTGGCTGCGGCCGGACCGGGTGAAGCGGATCTTCCTGGTCGAGGAGGCCTGGCACATCATCAACAGCCCGTTCGTGGCGCAGCTGTTCCAGCGGTTGCTGAAGTTCGGCCGCCGGCTGGGCCTGTCCTTCGTCGCGGTGGTGCACCACCTGTCGGACGTGGTGGACGGGGCGGCGGCGAAGGAGGCCTCGGCGATCCTGAAGATGGCCTCGACCCGGACGATCTACATGCAGAAGGCCGACGAGGCGAGAGCCACCGGCCGGGTGCTGGGCCTGCCGCGCTGGGCGGTGGAGATCATCCCGACGTTGTCGCCGGGCATCGCGGTGTGGGACGTCAACGGCAACGTGCAGGTGGTCAAGCACATCATCACCGAGGCCGAGAAGCCGCTGGTGTACACCGACCGCGCGATGACCGAGGACGCGGTGGCCGAGCGGGACCGGGCCGACCAGCAGCTGGCGGCGCAGCCGCGGATCTGACCCCGGACGGGAGGGCCCGGCCGGGGTCGGGCGGGCGATTCGTCAGGCCGTGGATACCAGCTCGTTACTCGCAGGTTCCTGACAGCTACGCGCGTTGACCCTAGGCTGCACCCTGACAACGCCAGGCCGCGCTGCCGCGGCCCCGACGGTCCAGGGGACACCCATGCCCATTTCCGGTTCCACCGGCCGCCGTTCGACCGCCCTCGCGGTCGCCGCGGCCGCCGCCCTGTTCGGCACGATGGCCCTGCCGGCCACCGCCGAGGCCCACGGCCGGGGCCACGGCAAGCCCACGTACGAGGACCTGCAGCTCCTCGCCATCAACGACCTGCACGGCAACCTGGAGCCCCCGGCCGGTTCCTCGGGCACGATCACCGAGATCGACCCGGCCACCGGCAAGACCGTCGCGACCCCGGCCGGCGGCGCCGAGTACCTGGCCACCGCGCTGCGCCAGGCCCGCGAGGGCCACCGCAACAGCCTGACCGTCGCCGCGGGCGACCTGATCGGCGCCAGCCCGCTCATCTCGGGCCTGTTCCACGACGAGCCGACCGTCGAGGCGCTGAACGAGATCGGCCTGGACGTCACCTCGGTGGGCAACCACGAGTTCGACGAGGGCTCGGCCGAGCTGCTGCGCATGCAGAAGGGCGGCTGCCACCCGACCGACGGCTGCTACGAGGAGGGCCGCACCTTCGAGGGCGCCGACTTCCCGTACCTGGCGGCGAACGTCACCAGCGAGAAGACCGGCAAGCCGATCCTCAAGCCGTACTGGGTGAAGAACGTCCGCGGCGTCAAGGTCGGCTTCATCGGCGTGACCCTGGAGGGCACCCCGAACATCGTCACCGCCGAGGGCGTCAAGGGCCTCAAGTTCGGCAACGAGGTCGCCACGGTCAACAGGTACGCCGCCGAGCTGAAGAAGCAGGGCGTCAACTCGATCGTGGCGCTGATCCACGAGGGCGGCCTGCCCGCCAGCAGCGTGTACAACTACGACTGCGGCGCGGCCGGCGCGGGCATCTCCGGCCCGATCGTGGACATCGCCAAGCAGATCGACCCGGCCGTCGGGGCGATCGTCACCGGCCACACCCACAACTCGTACGCCTGCACCATCCCGGACCCGAACGGCGTGCCCCGCTCGGTGACCAGCGCCGCCTCGTTCGGCCGGCTGTACACCGAGATCAACCTGAAGCTGGACAAGCGCACCGGCGCCATCGTCCGCCCGTCGGTCACCGCCGCCAACCACGTGGTGCGCCGCGACCTGCCGAAGGCGCCGGACCTGACCGCGCTGATCGACCGGTACCGGACGCTGGCCGCGCCGATCTCCAACCGGGCCACCGGCTACATCACCGCCGACATCAACGGCCGCGGCTCCAGCGCGCTGGAGAAGCCGCTCGGCGACCTGATCGCCGACGCCCAGCTGGCCGGCCTGGCGCCCGCCGACAAGGGCGGCGCGCAGGTGGCGTTCATGAACCCCGGCGGCATCCGCAGCGACCTGGTGTACAAGGCCAGTGGCGCCGAGGGCGACGGCGTGGTGACCTACGGCGAGGTGTTCGCCGTCCAGCCGTTCACCAACATGATGCAGGTCAAGACGCTGACCGGCGCCCAGCTGGTGCAGGTGCTGCAGCAGCAGGTCTCCGGCCCCAACGAGGCCTCCCCGAAGGTCCTGCAGATCTCGAACAACCTGCACTACACGCTCGACCTGAACCAGGTCGGCGCGGCCCGCGTCGTCGTCGACTCGATCCGGCTGAACGGCGCGCCGGTCGACCCGGCCGCGCGCTACCGGGTCGCCGCGAACGAGTTCCTGGCGGGCGGCGGTGACGGCTTCCCGGCCTTCGCGGCCGGCACCGACAAGCTGGTCGGCGCCTCCGACCTGGACGTCTTCAACACCTACCTGACCGCCCACAGCTCGGCGAGCGCCCCGCTCGCGCCGCCGGCCGCGGACCGGATCACCGTCGTCCCGGTGGTCAAGGCGGGCTGACCGCGCACCGCCCCGCGCGGAGGGCGGGACACCACCGGGTGTCCCGCCCTCCGGCGCGTCTCAGCGCGGGTCGTCCGGCTGCCCCGGCAGCACCAGCACCGCCCGCGTCCCCGCCCCGCCGTCCGGGGCCGGGCCCAGCGCGACCTGCCCGCCGGCGTCCCGGACGGTCTGTGCGACGATCGACAGGCCCAGGCCCGAGCCCGGCAGCTGCCGGGAGGACGGCGAGCGCCAGAACCGGTCGAACACGTACGGCAGTTCGTCCGCCGGGATGCCGGGGCCGTGGTCCCGGACCGTCAACCGCCCCTCCCGCAGGGCGACTTCGACCGTCCCGGCGGGCGGCGAGTACTTCACCGCGTTGTCCAGCAGGTTGATCACCGCCCGCTCCAGCGCCGCCGGGTCCCCGTGCACGTACCAGGGCCGCACGTCGGTGTCGAAGACCAGCGCCGGACCGCGCAGCCGGCCCCGCTCCAGCGCCCGGGCGACCGTCTCGTGGAACGGCACCACCGTCCGCACCGCCTCCGGGTTCGGCGTGTCCGGCCGGGACAGCTGCAGCAGGTCGCCGATCAGCACGGTCAGCTCCTGCATCTGCGCCTTCATGTTCCCCAGCATCCGGGCCCGGGTCTCCGGCGGCAGCGCCCGCCCCTGCGCGTCCGAGCGGATCAGCAGGTCGACGTTGGTCCGCAGCGAGGTGAGCGGGGTGCGCAGCTCGTGGCCCGCGTCGGCGATCAGCCGGGTCTGCCGCTCCCGGGAGTTGGCCAGCGCGGTCGACATCGAGTTGAACGAGGTGGACAGCCGGGCGATCTCGTCCTTCCCGTGGACCGGGATGGTGGTGCCGACCTCCTCGGTCCGGGCGATGTGCTCGACCACGCCGGTCAGCTGGTCGACCGGCTTCAGCGCGGACCGGGCGACGACCCGCCCGGCGACGCCCGCGCCGACCACGCCCAGCCCGGCGACGCCGGCCATCAGGAAGGCGAGGCTGCGCAGCGAGTCCTCGACGTCCTGGGTGGGGAGGGCGGTGAGCAGGACGGCCGGTTTGCCGTCGACGGTGGTCGAGCCGCCCCAGACCCGGACCATCGCGGGGGTGCCGTCGGTGTAGCTGCCCTCGCGGTAGACCGGTTTGCCGGTGGACGCGGTGAAGTCGTCGCCGGTGTACTGGATGATCTTGTTCGACTGCGGGGGGAAGCAGACCGTCCCATCGGCAACGATGAACTGGTTGTCGTACTTGTTCTGGTGAAAGGGCAGCCGCCCGTCCGCCGCCGTGGCCGCCTTCGCCAGCGCGGACGCCGGGGTGGAGGCGCAGGCCACCCGCGACTGGTTCGGCGCCCCCGGCGGCTCGGCGTCCTTCAGCGACTGCTGCACCTGCCCGTACAGCGTGTTCCGGACGATCAGCCAGCAGGCCACCGCCACCACCGCGATCGCCACCGCCACCGCGGCGGCGGTGAGCATGGCCAGCCTGCTCCGCAGCGACCTGCCGCGGAACCACCCCGTGAGCCGGCCGGTCGGCTTCACGCCGCGGCGCCGGTCGCGGCGCGCAGGGCGTAGCCGACGCCGCGGACGGTCTGGATGATCCGCGGCATGCCGTGCTGCTCGGTCTTGCGGCGCAGGTACATCACGTAGACGTCCAGGGAGTTGGAGGAGGGCTCGAAGTCGAAGCCCCAGACGGCCTTGAGGATCTGCTCGCGGGTGAGCACCTGGCGCGGGTGGGAGAGGAACATCTCCAGCAGCATGAACTCGGTGCGGGTCAGTTCGATCGTGTGGCCGTCCCGGGTGACCTCGCGGGTGGCGGTGTTCATCCGCAGGTCGGCGAAGGAGAGCACCTCGCCGCCGTCCTCGTCGGCGGCGGTGCGGGCGGCGGCCTCGGCGGCGAGCGCGTTGCGGCGCAGCAGGGCGCGGACCCGGGCGAGCAGTTCGTCGAGCTCGAAGGGCTTGGCCAGGTAGTCGTCGGCGCCGACGTCGAGGCCGGTGACCCGGTCGCCGACGGCGTCGCGGGCGGTGAGCATCAGGACGGGCACGGTGTCGCCGCGGGAGCGCATCCGGCGGACGGCGGTGAGGCCGTCCATCCGGGGCATCATGACGTCCAGCAGCACCAGGTCGGGGCGGTCGCGCTCGACGGCGGCCAGCGCCTCGTAGCCGTCGGTGGCGGTGGCGACCTGGTAGCCCTCGAAGGCGAGGCTGGATTCCAGCGCGTCGCGCAGCGCGGGCTCGTCGTCGACCACGAGGACGCGGGCACCGCCCGTGGCCTCGGCGGGAGTGCGGTCGTCGGCGGGGGGAGTCATCGGCGCGGGCCCTTTCTGAGTCCGGTGCGGTCCTGGCCATTGTCCGTCGGGAGGGACGGACCGGGCGGGGGTCAGAGGGTCTTGCCGGCCTGCATCTGGGACAGGACCTGCTTGACGCTGTTGATCGGGATGGCGAAGCCGAGGCCGACGCTGCCGGCCTCGGAGCCGCCGGTGGAGCCGGAGCCGGAGGCCGAGTACATCGCCGAGTTGAGGCCGATCACCTGCCCGGCGGCGTTGATCAGCGGCCCGCCGGAGTTGCCGGGGTTGAGCGCGGCGTCGGTCTGCAGCGCCTTGTAGGTGGCGGTGTCGGACGAGGACGAACCCGACGAGCCCGAGCCCGAGGACGAGCCCGAGCCGCGCTGGCCGGGCAGGTTCGGGAAGCCGAAGCCGCCGTTGTTGCTGGTGGTGCCCTCGTCGACCTGGACGGAGACCTGCCGGTCCTTGGCGGAGACGATGCCGGAGGTGACGGTGCCGGTGAGGCCCTCGGGGTTGCCGATGGCGACCACCGAGTCGCCGACGGCGGTGCCGTCGGAGTCGCCGAGGACGGCGGTGGTCAGGCCGCTGACGCCGGCGGCGGTGATCACGGCGGTGTCCAGGGACTTGTCGGTGCCGGTGACGCTCGCGGTGGCGGTGGAGCCGTCCTGGAAGGCGACCGTCAGCTGCCCGCCGCCGCCGACCGCGCCGGAGACCACGTGGTAGTTGGTGAGGATCTGCCCGTCGGCGGTGAGCACCACGCCGGTGCCGGTGGCGGTGCCGCCGTTCGTCTTGACGGTGATCTGCACGACGGCGGGGGAGACCGCGGCGGCGATCGCCGAGACGTTCGCGCTGCCGTCGGCGTTGGCCGAGACCGGGCGGACCAGGGTGCTGCTCGCGCTGCCCGCGCCGGAGTGGTCGGCGGCGAGCGCGCCGCCGGTGACGCCGCCGACCAGCGCGGCGACCGCGGCGACGGCGGTGGCCAGGGCGAGTCGGCCGCGCAGCAGGCCGCGGCGGGCGCGGTGCCCGGCGGGGGCGCCGCCCTCCGGGAGGGCGGGGCCGTACCCGACGGGCGGCAGGGCCGGGTCGGGCGCCGGGTCGGACGCGGACCCGGGGGCGGCGGGCGGTAGGGCCGGGTAGGCGGCCTCCTGGTAGGGGGCGGCGTACGGCGGCCGCGCGGGGGCGGCGGGCGGCTGCGGCGGGAGCCAGCCCGCGCCGCCGTCCTGGGGGTGGGGCTCGTGGGTGCTGCGGTGCTGGTCGCTCATGACGACCACGTTCCGCCCGCTTCATGAGGAGCGGATGAGAGGGCGGTACAGGTTCCCCCAGAAGCGTGTCAGCTTCTCATAAAGCCTGGTCAGGGCCGCTGGTCGTCGCCGCCGCAGCCGCAGGACCGCCGGACGACCAGCCGGGACGGGAACTTGCGGACCCGCTCGGTGTCGCTGCCGGGCACCATCAGCGAGTCGTCGAGGACCAGGTCGACGGCGGCCCGGGCCATCGCGTCCCGGTCGGAGGCGACGGTGGTCAGCGGCGGGGAGGCGAAGGCGGCCTCCGGGATGT
Organism: Kitasatospora sp. NPDC015121; assembly: GCF_055562955.1. NCBI lineage: Bacteria > Bacillati > Actinomycetota > Actinomycetes > Kitasatosporales > Streptomycetaceae > Kitasatospora > Kitasatospora sp. NPDC015121. The sequence continues at coordinate 154,084 of NZ_JBVHEH010000017.1, read as the reverse complement.
CGTCGAAGCCGACCACCGCGAGGTCCTCGGGGACCCGCAGGCCGAGTTCCTGGGCGGCCCGGAGCACGCCGATCGCCTGGTCGTCGGTGGAGCAGAAGACGGCGGGCGGCCGCCGGTCGGAGCCGAGCAGCTCCAGCGCGACCTGGTAGGCGCCGTAGCGGTGGAACGGGGCGTCCACCAGGTGCGGTTCGGTGGGCAGGCCGTGCGCGGCCATCGCCAGCTCCCAGCCGGCCACGTGGTCGATCACCGGGTCGCCGGGCGCGGGGGACTCGACCGGGCCGCCGAAGCAGGCCACGTACGGGTGCCCGTGCACCTCCAGCAGGTGGCGGACGATCAGCTCGGAGCCGCCGATGTCGTCGGTGACCACGGCGACGTCGTCGATCGCCTCGGGGCGGCGGTGCAGCAGCACCACCTTGGCGCCCTCCATGGCGGCGAACTCCTCGGCGGCGCGCTGGGAGGGGCCCTGGCTGACCAGGATCAGGCCGGAGACCCGCATGCCGAGGAAGGCGCGGACGTAGTGCACCTCGCGGTCGTCCACGTAGTCGGAGTTGCCGATCAGCACCAGCTTGCCGCGCTCGGAGGCGGCGCGTTCCACGGCGTGCGCCATCTCGGCGAAGAACGGCTGCCGGGCGTCGGGGACGACCATGCCGATCAGGTTGGTGCGCCGCGAGGCCATCGCCTGGGCGACCGAGTTCGGGCGGTACCCGAGCTGCTCGATCGCGGCGAGCACCTTCTCCCTGGTGGCCGGGGCGACCGGCCGGGGACCGTTGTTGATCACATAGCTGACGACCGCCGTCGAGGTGCCAGCCAGTCGGGCTACGTCGTCGCGCGTCACCTTGGCCACGGGGGGAGTCTACGCGGGTGGTTCGGCGCTCCGGCCCGGGGTGACACCTGGTGGGACGGCGCTTTCGGGACCGAACCGGGCAAAGCCGGACGAGTGTCCCCGCGGGGCCGGGCGAGTGCCTGTCGAGGTGCGGCCCGCCCGGCCCGCCGTCAGTGCTCCAGGTGCGCGCCGGCCCGGTTCGGCTCGGTCCGCTCGGCGCCCTTGTCGGTCCGCTCGGGCACCACGAAGCGGTACCCGACGTTGCGCACGGTGCCGATCAACTGTTCGTTCTCGACGCCGAGTTTGGCCCGCAGCCGGCGGACGTGCACGTCGACGGTGCGGGTGCCGCCGAAGTAGTCGTAGCCCCACACCTCCTGGAGCAGCTGGGCCCGGGTGAAGACCCGGCCGGGGTGCTGGGCCAGGTACTTGAGCAGCTCGAACTCCTTGAAGGTGAGGTCGAGGACGCGGCCCTTGAGCTTGGCGGAGTAGGTGGCCTCGTCGACCGAGAGGTCGCCGTTGCGGATCTCCATCGGGCTGTCGTCGGCGGTCGCGTTCAGCCGGCCGAGGGCGAGCCGCAGCCGGGCCTCGACCTCGGCCGGGCCCGCGGTGTCGAGCAGCACGTCGTCGACGCCCCAGTCGGCGGTGACGGCGGCCAGGCCGCCCTCGGTGACCACCAGGATCAGCGGGCTGCCGATGCCGGTGGAGCGGAGCAGCTGGCACAGGCTGCGGATCTGCGGCAGGTCGCGCCGGCCGTCGACCAGGATCACGTCGGCGCTCGGGGTGTCGACCAGGGCGGACCCCTCGGCGGGGGCCACCCGGACGCTGTGCAGCAGGAGCCCGAGGGCGGGCAGCACCTCGGCGGAGGGTTGCAGGGCGTTGGTCAGCAGGAGCAGTGAACTCATACCCGGTTAGTCCCCTTTCCGGGTCGTCGCGGTCGCGGACGCCGGGGGAAAGCGGCGGCCGCGGTACAGGGTGGGGGGAGCGCCGACCGGGCCGGCGGGGGCGTCGACGGGCGCGGCGGCGGTGGCTCGCCCGGGGTCCCGCAACCCCTGGCGTCCCGCTGGTGCCCCGTCCATCGGCGTACCCTCCGGTTCTGGCCCGCCGGGCGCGCACCTCGTCGTGCGGCCGGCGGAGGCGTTCCGGCGGGCGGCACGGGTGGTGCGCCGTTCGCAAGAACGTCCGTATAGGCGTCCTGAAAGCACAAAAGGACCCGGGGGCGACTCTGCCCGGATCCCTCATCGGGATCGAGAATAGCCGACCTCCGGCGGCCTGGGGAGAGGCGCGAGCGGGGCGCACGCCGCCGGGCGGGTGCTCCGGGGGCCCGCCGCCGGGGCCGGCGGGGGCGGGTGCTTGCCTCCGGGCGGGGGGTGCGGGCGATGATGGGGGCCGCACCGGCCGCACCGTACGTGTACCCCGATCCACGGGTGGGCCGGCCGGCACCGGGCCGGCCGCCGTACCGGGCGAGGACCGTCGAGAGGGGTTGCCGTGACCGCGACCACCGGATCCCGCACCACCGCCGTGTCACCCGCGGGGGTGAGCGGCACCGTCCGCTACTGGGCCGCCGCCAAGTCCGCGGCCGGCCGGGCCGAGGAGGACTTCGAGGCCGGCACGCTGGCCGGGGCGCTGGCCGCGGTGCGCGCCGCGCACGCCGACCGGCCGGAGCTGCTGCGGCTGCTCGGGGTGTGCTCCTTCCTGCTGGACGGCGAGCAGACCGGCGGCCTGGACCACGCCGCGGTGCCGCTGTCCGAGGGCTGGACGGTCGAGGTGCTGCCGCCGTTCGCCGGAGGCTGAGCACCGGTTTCCCGGCCGCGGTTCCGGAACCCGGGCGCGCGTGCGATCGTCGCTATGTCCGTAGCCCCGGTCCGGTTCGTCTCCGAACCTGACCGGGGGCGACCGTCACAGGGGGAGCGCGATGCACGGTTCGGTGAAGCTGCTGATCGGCCTGGGAGTGGTGGGCGGCCTGCTGGTCGGCGCCGACCGGGTCGCCGTCGGCGTCGCGGAGGACCAGGCGGCGGACGCGGCCGTCTCCTCGGGGTGGCTGACCAGCCGGCCGGACGTCGAGATCGACGACTTCCCGTTCCTGACCAGCGCGCTGGCCGGCGAGCTGGACAAGGTCACCCTGAGCTCGGACGGGATGACCGTGACCGACGGGAAGGAGACCGTGACGGTGCACTCCTTCAGGGCGAACCTGTCCGACGTGACGTTCACCGACTCCTACCGCGGCGTCACGGTCGGCCGCGGCGACGGCCACGGGGTGGTCGCCTACCAGGACCTGTCGAAGTTCGTCATGGGCGGCCGGTTCACCCTCCAGTACGCGGGCCCCGGCAAGGTGAAGGTCGCCACCCCGGTCGGCGCGGTCGAGGGCAGGCTGCGCAGCGAGGGCGACCAGGTGGTGGTGGACGGCTTCCAGGTCACCGGTGCCGCCGCCTCGTTCGGCGGCCTGGCGGGCGACCTGCTGAAGCCCCAGCGGTTCGCCCTGACCGGTCTGCCGGCCGGGCTCTCGCTGGCCGAGGCGACCCCCGAGCCGGACGGGGTGCGGCTGGGCTTCACCCTCGCGCCGGGCACCACGCTGGGCCACTGACCCGCCGCACCGGCGTCCGCTGGGCGAGACGCGCTGTCCAGTCCCGCCGTCGGAACGTCCCGGAACGCCCGATCGCCCGGTCCCCGCACGGGGTCCGGACGGGGCGACCGGCGAGCGAAAACCGGTAAATCCCACGATTCGGATGTTCGGGTCTCACCATTCGACACAATGATGACAGCGCCCCCACCGGTTCCCTAGCATCGTCGTCATGAAGCGACAGGCGGACCTCACGAAGCGGCGGGCGGTAGACCACTGCCGCGTGTCGAGCTGCCTGTGTCGAATGCGCTGACCGGCTGTCGCGCCCGGTAGTCCCCGGCCCGTCCGCCCCGCCACTCCGACGCCGCTTGACCGGTAGCCACGGGCACCGGTGCGTCCGGAGCGACGAACACACCCCCTGATCGACCCCGGTCGAAGCCGCACCCGCGCCCGTCCCACCATGCGGACAGGTGTGCGGACGCGCACGGTCCGGACCCCTTCCCGAAGCCCTTCCGCCAACCGCCCCCGGATGGAGAACACCACATGAGCCGCAGCGACGTCCTGGTCGACGCCGACTGGGTCCAGGCCCACCTGGACGACCCGAAGGTCGTCATCGTCGAGGTCGACGAAGACACCGCCGCCTACGACAAGAACCACATCCGCAACGCGGTCCGGATCGACTGGAAGAAGGACCTGCAGGACCCCGTCCGCCGCGACTTCATCGACCAGGCCGGCTTCGAGGCGCTGCTGTCGGCCAAGGGCATCGCGAACGACGACACCGTGGTGCTCTACGGCGGCAACAACAACTGGTTCGCGTCCTACGCCTACTGGTACTTCAAGCTGTACGGCCACGGCGACGTCCGCCTGCTGGACGGCGGCCGCAAGAAGTGGGAGCTCGACTCCCGCGAGCTGGTCGTCGAGCAGCCCGAGCGGGCCGCCACCCAGTACACCGCGCAGCCGGCCGACTCCTCGATCCGCGCCTTCCGCGACGACGTGGTCAACGCGATCGGCACCCTGAACCTGGTCGACGTGCGCTCGCCCGACGAGTTCTCCGGCAAGCTGCTCGCCCCGGCCCACCTCCCGCAGGAGCAGTCGCAGCGCCCGGGCCACGTCCCGTCCGCCAAGAACATCCCGTGGGCGAAGAACGCCAACGACGACGGCACCTTCAAGAGCGACGACGAGCTCAAGGCGCTGTACGAGGCCGAGGGCGTCGACCTGGCGACCGACACCATCGCGTACTGCCGGATCGGCGAGCGCTCCGCGCTCACCTGGTTCGTGCTGCACGAGCTGCTCGGCCAGGAGAACGTCAAGAACTACGACGGTTCGTGGACCGAGTACGGCAGCCTGGTGGGCGTGCCGATCGAACTCGGCAACTGAGCCCCGGCTCGCGCGACAGCAAGGAAGAGGGAGACAGACATGTGCGGTGCGAAGGCCGGCGGCCCGGACCTGGCAGGAGTTGACGTGGCCAACGAGACGATCATCCAGGGTTCGGTGACCCGCAACGACGAGCCGGTCAACGGCTACGTGCGGCTCCTGGACGAGAACGGCGAGTTCACGGCCGAGGTCCCGACCTCGGCGACCGGGCAGTTCCGGTTCTTCGCCCGCCCGGGCAAGTGGACGCTGCGGGCCCTGGTGCCCGGCGCCACCGTGGACCGCCAGGTGGTCGCCACCCAGGGCGAGTTCACCGAGGTCGCGATCGCGGTCTGACGACCGCGCGGCAGCGTGACGAGGGGCCCCGACCGCACTTCGACGGTCGGGGCCCCTCGGCCTACCCTGGAGGGGTGCAGGCACACCGACGGCACGTGCGCTACTTCGTGATGATGGGCGTCTGCCTGGCGCTGTTCGTCCTGGCCTGGGGCGTGGTGCGGTTCTGGTCGGTCGGCGCCGCGATCGGCATGTGCGCGGTCGCGATGGTGATCCCGCCGGTGGCCGCCGTCCTGGCCAACCGGCGCGACCGGGACGACGACTGGTGGGACGACCCGCGCTGGGACGACCCGCACTGGGAGCGGCGCGGCCACGACCGGGACGCGCCGGACCGCGAGCCCCCCGGCGACGACCCCCGGCGTCAGTAGACGAGCGCCCTGGCGTCGTCCGCCATCACCTCGGAGAGGAACACCTGCGCGCCGGCGATCCGCACGCCCTCGATCACGTCGGCCTGCGCGATGTCCCGGCGCGCCGCGCACTGGGTGCACAGCGTGACGGCGCCGGCCGCCAGGACCGCCGCCAGCAGGTCCGGCAGCGGCGCGGAGTGCGGCAGCTCGAACTCGGCGGCCCGCCCCGGCAGCGCGAACCAGGCGGACTCCCCGGTCAGCCAGAGCGAGACCGGCACGCCGCTGGCGACGGCGACCGAGGCGACCGTGAAGGCCTGCGAGCAGCGTTCCGGCGCGTCCGCCCCGGCGGTGACCTTGATGACCAGCTTCTTCGACATGCCCCAGAGACTACGGGCGCGGGGGCCGCCGGATAGACTCGCGCCGTACCACAGCCCGTCGAACCCGCCCCTGGAGCGCACCGTGTCCGGTCTTGAGATCTTCTTCGACAGCCTGCTGGCTCTGATGGCCGTGCTGATCACCTGGTTCGCCATCTTCTCCGTCATGAAGCTCTACCAGGGCCAGCGCTGACGACTGCCGTACGGTTGACCCGGTAACCGTCCGACGACACCAGCCAGGACCATGATCGAGATTCCTTCCGACCTCCACCGCGACGTCGTCCCGCTCGCCTTCCTCCTCGGCACCTGGGAGGGCGCGGGCGTCCACGACTTCCCGGGCAGCGAGAAGTGCAACTTCGGCCAGGAGGTCGTCTTCCGGCACGACGGCCGTCCCTTCCTCGAGTTCCGCTCCCGCAGCTGGGTGCTGGACGAGCAGGGCGAGAAGGTCCGCCCGCTGGAGACCGAGCACGCCTTCTGGCGGGTCACCAGCAACCAGCACGGCACCAGCGGCGAGCGCGAGATCGAGGTCTCCTCGGTCCGCGACGACGGCACCGTGGAGATCTGGTACGGCAAGCTGCACGACGGCAAGCCGCAGATCGACCTGGCCACCGACGCGGTCGCCCGGATCGAGGGCGCGGCCCCCTACAGCGGCGGCAAGCGGCTGTACGGCCTGGTCAAGGACGAGCTGCTGTGGGTCGGCGAGAAGGCCGCCCCCGAGGTGCCGCTGCGGCCGTACATGTCGGCGCAGCTGAAGAAGGTGCTCAACCCGGCGCAGCTGATCAACGACATCAACGACCTGCCGGACGACGGCATCGCGTTCTTCCGCTGATCCGACCGCCTCGCGCGGAGTAGTAGGGGCCGACCACCCGGTCGGTCCCTACACTTGTCGGCACGACCTCTCACCGGGCAGGGACACACGTGGCGAACAGCGAGACCACCGACTGGAAGGCCGACCTGCGCGAGCGCGGCTACCGGCTGACCCCGCAGCGCCAGCTGGTGCTGGAGGCCGTCGACGTGCTCGACCACGCGACCCCGGACGAGATCCTCTGCCAGGTCCGCAGGACCGCCAGCGGCGTCAACATTTCCACCGTCTACCGGACGCTGGAGCTGCTGGAGGAGCTCGGCCTGGTCTCGCACGCGCACCTCGGCCACGGCGCCCCCACCTACCACCTGGCGGGGCGGCACACCCACCTGCACCTGGTCTGCCGGGACTGCGACAAGGTCACCGAGACCGACACCGCGATCGCCGCCCCGCTGATCGAGAGCCTGCGCGCCCAGCACGGCTTCGACACCGACCTCAAGCACTTCGCCATCTTCGGCCGCTGCGCCGACTGCACCGCGAAGCTGGCCGACGGGCGGTCGTAAGCTGGCGGGTATGAAGAGCCCGCTGCTTGCGCTGCCCGGTGCCGTTGCCGCCGAAGGTCCCGACGAGGGGGTCGCCGCCCACTACGGCGACCTGTTCCGCGAGCAGCGCGCGCTGGCCGCCGGGCGCGGCTTCACCGACCTCTCGCACCGGGGCGTGGTCACCGTGACCGGCCCCGACCGGCTGAGCTGGCTGCACCTGCTGCTCACCCAGCACGTCAGCGAACTGCCGCCGCAGCGGGCCACCGAGGCGCTGGTGCTCTCCCCGAACGGGCACGTGGAGCACGCGCTCTACCTGGTCGACGACGGCGGGACGACCTGGATCCACGTCGAGCCCGGCGCCGCCCCCGCGCTGGTGGCGTACCTGGAGTCGATGAAGTTCTGGAACCGGGTCGAGGTCGCCGACGCCACCGAGCGGTACGCGGTGGTGTTCCTCCCGGCCGGCTCCACCGCCCCGGCCGAGAAGGCCGCCGCGGTGCGCGAACTCCCGTGGGGCCGCGACCTGTTCCTGCCGCGCGCCGAACTCGCCTCCGCCGCCGAGGAGTTCGGCCCGGCCGCCGGGATCTGGGCGTACGAGGCGCTGCGGGTCGAGGGGCACCGGCCGCGGCTCGGCTTCGAGACCGACCACCGCACCATCCCGCACGAGGTGGACTGGCTGGACAGCGCCGTCCACCTGCAGAAGGGCTGCTACCGCGGCCAGGAGACGGTCGCCCGGGTGCACAACCTGGGCCGGCCCCCGCGCCGGCTGGTCTTCCTGCACCTGGACGGCACCGAGGAGAAGCTGCCCGCGCACGGCACCGAGGTCCGGGTCGAGGGCCAGGAGCGCCCGGTCGGCTTCGTCACCTCCTCGGCCCGGCACCACGAGCTCGGCCCGATCGCGCTGGCCCTGGTCAAGCGCAACACCCCGGTGGACGCGGTGCTGCTGGCCGACGGCGTCCCGGGCACCCAGGACGTCATCGTTCCGGCCTGAGGCCCGCCCGGGGCCCGCAGGAGGGTCAGACCTCCAGCAGGACGGTGAACGGCCCGTCGTTCACCAGCGACACCTTCATGTCGGCGCCGAACCGGCCGGTCGCCACCTCGGCGCCCAGCGCCCGCAGCTCGGCCACCACCGCGTCCACCAGCGGCTCGGCGACCGGGCCGGGCGCGGCGGCGTTCCAGGTGGGGCGGCGGCCCTTGCGGGCGTCGCCGTAGAGGGTGAACTGGCTGATCACCAGCAGCGGGGCGCCGAGCTCCGAGCAGGACCGCTCGGGGCTGCCCGGGAACAGCCGCAGCGTCCAGAGCTTGCGGGCCAGCTGGGCGGCCTGCGCCGGGGTGTCCTGGTGGGTGACGCCGACCAGGACGCACAGGCCCGGGCCCTCGATCGCGCCGACCGTCTCGCCGTCCACCGTCACGGCCGCCCCGGCGACCCGCTGCACCACTGCTCGCATGCCGCCCATTGTGCCGGGGCGGGCCCGCGGGGGGCGCGCGGCCCCGGGTCGCACGCCGGGGTCGCACGTGCCGCGCCCCGATTCGTGCAGGTGAGCCCGTGGCGCGGATTCTTCGTACTAGCCAGGGGTGTTCGCCAGGGGGCCGTTCGGGTACTCGGGCGTGCGGCGCCGGGGCCCGGAGTGGCACGCTGTCCGACGGCCCGGGGTCGCCCGGCCCCGCGGGGGCGTCCACCGTCCCGGCGAACCGCGTCACCCGCACGAGTGGCGGCGCCCGCCGGGGGGAACCCTGGACGGCGGGCGGCCCGTGCTACCGACGGGCACTGGTACTACGGCAGGTGGTCGGATTGATGGACGTGAGCGCGGTCGACGGGTTGGCCGGCCTGGCCCTGGAGGAACTGCGGGTGCTCCGCCGGGACGCACTGGAACAGGAGGCCGACCTGTCCTACCTGCGCCGCCTGCTGCACGGCCGGATGGACATCCTGCGGGCCGAGCTGCAGCGCCGGGAGGTCCCGCTGACCGGTGCCGGCGAGGCCCGGTGCGCGCTGCTGGAGCGGCTCCCGGCGATCCTCGCCGACGCCCCCTCGGCCAACCGCCGCCCGGCCCGGCACCTCACCCTCGGCCCGCCGCGCGGCGAGCGCTACCGGCTGGCGGCGGACGCCCTGATGGGCGACGTCCAGCTGGCCGACCTGGCCGCGCACGCCACCGCCGACCTGCTGGCCGCGATCGAGCGCCTGGACGAGCACCAGCGCGAGGTCTCCGGCCGCCGCCAGGTCCTGCAGCGCACCGCCGACGACTGCGGGGCGGAGATCACCCGCAGGTACCGTGAGGGGGAGGCCAGGGTCGACGACCTGCTCAGCGAGCGCTGAGCGGGCGTGCGGCCGGGGCCCACCCACCCTCACCGCACGTCAGCACTGGAGACCCACCCGTGTCGCAGTCCGCCCTGCCCGCCCTCGCCGAGGTCATACGCTCCGGCTTCACCGAGGGCCGCCACCGCGGTTCGCTGGTCCTGCTCGACGCCGACGGCGCCGTCGAGCACGCGCTCGGCGCCCCCGAGCTGCCGGTCTACCCGCGCTCCACCGCCAAGCCCTTCCAGGCCGTCGCCACCCTCCGGGCCGGCCTCGACCTGCGCGGCGAACAGCTCGCGCTGGCCGCCTCCAGCCACTCGGCGGAGCCGTTCCACCGCGCGGCCGTGCGCAGGCTGCTCGCCGACGCCGGCCTCACCGAGGCCGCCCTGCGGCTGCCCGCCGACCTCCCGCTGGACGAGGTCGAGGCCGAGGAGCTGCTGCGCTCCGGCGGGGAGCGCGCCCCGATCCTGATGGACTGCTCCGGCAAGCACGCCGCCTGGCTGGCCGCCAGCGCCGCCAACGGCTGGGACCTGGAGCGGTACCTCGACCCGGGGCACCCGGTCCAGCTGCTGGCCCGCGCCGCCCTGGAGGAGGCCACCGGCGAGCCGGTCGCCCACCCGGGCACCGACGGCTGCGGCGCCCCGCTGTACGCCGTCTCGCTCACCGGCCTGGCCCGCGCCTACCGCGGCCTGCTGCTGGCCGCCCCCGGCACCGAGCAGCGCCGGGTCGCCGACGCGATGCGCGCCCACCCCGAGTACGTGGCCGGCACCCGCCGGGCCGACACCTGGCTGATGCGGGCGGTGCCCGGCGCGCTGTCCAAGATGGGCGCCGAGGCCGTCCAGGTGGTGGCGCTGCCCGACGGCCGGGCCCTCGCCTTCAAGGTCGAGGACGGCGCGGAGCGCGCCCGCGGCCCGGTGCTCGCCGCCGCGCTGCGCCGCCTGGGCGTCCAGGACCCGGTGCTGGAGCGGATCGCCGCCGCCCCGCTGCACGGCGGCGGCCAGGTGGTCGGCGAGGTCCGCGCGGCGTTCTGACCGGCAGCCCTGACGGCGGACGCCGGGATGCCCGGGGCGGCACTTCGGTGCACCGTGGACGGCGGGGGAGCCACCCGTCGCCGCTACAGGGAGAGACCGCCATGACCGACCACACCTACCGGGTCACCGAGATCGTCGGGTCCTCGCACGAGGGCGTGGACGCCGCGATCCGCAACGGCGTCGCCCGGGCCGACCGGACGCTGCGCAACCTGGACTGGTTCGAGGTGGTGCAGATCCGCGGCCAGCTCAAGGACGGCGAGGTCGAGCACTTCCAGGTCGGCCTCAAGGTCGGTTTCCGGCTCGACGACAACGACGGCGCCTGAGACGCCCGCCGGGCGGGAACGCGCGAGGGGCGGGAGTCCGGACCGGACTCCCGCCCCTCGCGCGCGGCGCGGGCCACCCCCCGGGGGGGTGTCACGGCTCAGTGGCCGCCCTGCTCCTGCAGGCGCTTGATCGAGGCGGTGATCTCCGCCTCGGCCTCGACCCGGCCGACCCAGTCGGCGCCCTGGACGGACTTGCCGGGCTCCAGGTCCTTGTAGACCTCGAAGAAGTGCTGGATCTCCAGGCGGTCGAACTCCGACACGTCCTGCAGGTCCTGCAGGTGGGCCCAGCGCGGGTCGGTCGCCGGGACGCACAGCAGCTTGTCGTCGCCGCCGGCCTCGTCGGTCATGTGGAACATGCCGATGGCGCGGCACTTGATCAGGCAGCCGGGGAAGGTCGGCTCCTCCAGGATGACCAGTGCGTCCAGCGGGTCGCCGTCGTCAGCGAGGGTGCCCTCGACGTAGCCGTAGTCAGCCGGGTAGCGGGTCGAGGTGAAGAGCATGCGGTCCAGGCGGAGCCGACCGGTCTCGTGGTCGACCTCGTACTTGTTGCGCGAGCCCTTCGGGATCTCGATCAGGACGTCGAACTCCAACGGTTCCTCCAAGGATTGGGACTGACAGAATCAAGTGTCTCCTACGGCGGGGAGTGCTCGGGAAAGGGGCCGGTCGGTGAGATCAGGGACAGCAGCGGGACGAGGGCGCAGAGCCGCCCTCGCCACCGCCCTCGGAGTGGTGCTGGCGGCCGGGACGCTCGCCGCGGACCCGGCGCTCGCCGAGCCCTCGTCGAGCGCCGGCCACGGCCGGACCACCGACGACGGCCGCCGCACCGGCACCCCCACCGGCGGCCACGGCACCGACCGGCAGGGCGGCGGCCACGGCGGCGGGAACGGCGGGCAGGACGGCGGGCACCGCGCCGACCGGCACCGGGCGGTGCCGGTCAGGGGCCCGGTGCTGGCCGAGGGCGACGCCGCCGACAGCAAGGCGCCGACCGGCGGCGGCCTGCGCACCGCGCTCGGCGGCACCGTCCAGGAGAAGGCGCTCGGCACCCTGAACTTCGCCGTCGCGGACGCCGCCACCGGCGAGTTCCTGTTCGGTGCGAACGAGAACGCCCCGGCCACCCCCGCCTCCACCACCAAGCTCGCCACCGCCGTCGCCGCGCTCGCCCTGCTGCCCGCCGGGCACCGGATCGCCACCACCGTGGTGAGCGGCGCCCCCGGCGAGATCACCCTGGTCGGCGGCGGCGACCCGACGCTGACCGGACTGCCCGCCGACCAGGTCCGGATCGGCGGCGCCCCCGTCGACCAGGACAGCGCCCCCGCCTCGATGGCCGACCTGGCCCACCGCACCGCCACCGCGCTGAAGGCGGCCGGCGTCACCGAGGTGAAGCTCTCGTACGACGCCGCGCTGTACACCGGCCCGCTGCTGCACCGGGACCACGACGCCACCAACATCGCCGCCGTCACCCCGCTGATGGTCGACGAGGGCCGGATCGACCCGCGCTCGCCCGACGAGGCCCCCGCCCGCGTCTTCGACCCGGCCGGGCAGGCCGCCGAGTCCTTCGCCGGCTTCCTCAGGGCCGAGGGCGTCACCGTCCGGGCGAAGCCCGTCGCCGCCCCCGCCCCCGCCGGGGCCGCCGAACTGGCCCGGGTGGAGTCCCCGGTGATCGGCCGGCTGGTCGAACGGATGCTCACCACCTCGGACAACACGCTGGCCGAGGCGGTCGCCCGGCAGGCCGCGATCGCCGCCGGGCAGCCCGCCAGCTTCGACGGCGGCGTGAAGGCGGTGACCGACGAGCTGACCGCGCTCGGCGTGCCGACCGCCGGGGTGGTGCTGGGCGACGGCAGCGGCCTGGCCAAGGCCAACCTGATCCCGCCGCTCACCCTGGTGAAGCTGCTCGCCGCCGCGGCGTCCCCCGCCCACCCGGAACTGCGCCCGGTCCTCACCGGCCTCCCGGTCGCCGGGTTCTCCGGCACCCTGCTGAACCGATTCGGCGCCAAGTCCGGCGCCGGCGAGGCGGCCGGCATCGTCCGCGCCAAGACCGGCACCCTCCAGGGCGTCAACACCCTCGCGGGCACCGTGGTCGACGCCGACGGCCGGGTGCTGGCCTTCGCCCTGATGACCCGCACCGACGCCGACCCCTTCACCGCCCGCGCCGCCGTCGACCGCGTCGTCGCCAAGCTCGCCGCCTGCGGCTGCTGAGCCCTCCCGCCGGGGGTTGCGCCGCCGCCGGGCGGGCAGACGGCCTCCCGGGCCCGGGGGCCCGGCCCGGTCAGTCGCGTCCCTCCCCCGGGCGGGGACGAGCACGTACGGTGAGGGCATGACGAGCGCGAGCGGCGGTGCGGAGATGGTCGACTGGGATCTCGCGGTGGCGACCGCGACGCGGCTCGCCCGGCCGGGGCCGCGCGTCGGCCGGGACGAGGCGCGGGCCGCCGTCGCGGAGCTGCGCCGGCACGCCGAGGAGGCGGAGCGGCACGTGCGGGAGTACACCCGGATGGGGTCGACGGCGGTGGCGGGCACGCCGGTGCTGGTGGTGGACCGGCCCGGGTGGGTGCGGGCCAACGTGGCGGGGTTCCGGACGGTGGTGCGCCCGTTGACCGAGAAGCTGGCGGCCCGCCGGGCGGACGGCGGCCGGGGGGCGTCGGTGGCGGCCTCGGCCGGGTCGCGGGCCACCGGCGTGGAGGTCGGCGTGGTGCTGGCCTTCCTGTCGGGGAAGGTGCTCGGCCAGTACGAGACCTTCGCCCCGGCGGAGCTGCCGACCGCCCCGGACAGCCCGGAGGGCCTGTTCGACCAGCCCCGGCGGGGCCTCGCGGCGCCGCCCGGGCGGCTGCTGCTGGTGGCGCCGAACATCGTCCAGGTGGAGCGCGAACTCGACGTCTCCCCGCACGACTTCCGGCTCTGGGTGTGCCTGCACGAGGAGACCCACCGGACCCAGTTCACCGCGGTGCCGTGGCTGCGCGACCACATCCAGTCCGAGGTGCAGGACTTCCTGGCCAGCACCGACGTCGACCCGGGGGCGTTCCTGGAGCGGCTGCGCGAGGCGTTCGGCGGCGTCGTCCCGGGCCTCGCGGGCGGCCGCCGCCGGGAGGGCCGGGAGGGTTCGCTCAGCGTGACCGACCTGGTGCAGACGCCCGAGCAGCGGGAGATCCTGGCCCGGCTGACGGCGGTGATGTCGCTGCTGGAGGGCCACGCGGACGTGGTGATGGACGGGGTGGGCCCGGCGGTGGTGCCCTCGGTGGCGGAGATCCGGGAGAAGTTCCAGCGCCGCCGCGACCGCGGCAGCGGCCGGCTCGACCTGGCGCTGCGCCGGCTGCTCGGGATGGACGCCAAGCTGCGGCAGTACCAGGACGGCGCGGTGTTCGTCCGGGGCGTGGTGGAGCGGGTCGGGATGGACGGCTTCAACCGGGTCTGGACCTCGCCGAACACGCTGCCGACCAAGGAGGAGGTCCACGACCCGGCGTCCTGGGTCTCCCGGGTGATCGGCTGAGCGGACCGGCCGGTCCCGACGGCCGGTCCCGACCCGGTGCGTCAGCCGGTCGAGTCGTACACCTGGCGGCAGCCGTAACGTTTCTCCATTCACCCGTACGTGGGACGGTGGATCCGCCGTTGGCGCGGGTGGCGTGGGCGGTGGCCGGATTCTGCGACCATCTGTGAGCGCCTGGTGACCGAGAGCTGTCAGGCGGCCGACGTACCCCCCTCCGCCAAGGAGTGCCAACCATGGGCCCACACCCCGCTGTCGCGGCGATACGCCTCGCCGTCCGCCGTACCCTCGCCGAGCTCGCCGCGGAGGCGGGCGTCGCCCCCGGCGGGCAGGTCCGCCCGCGCCCGCCCGCCCCGGTGCCGGTGCCCGTGCTGGCCGGCACCGCGACGGTGCCCGGCACGCTGATCGGCAACGCCCGCCGGCACCCGTCCGGCCTGCCCCGCACGCCCGCCGCGCCCGGCTCCCCGCTGGTGCTGGTGGCGGTCTCCGGCGGCGCCGACTCGATGGCGCTGGCCACCGCGACCGCCTTCGAGGCCCCCAAGCTCGGCCTGCGGGTCGGCGCGGTGACCGTCGACCACGGCCTGCAGGACGGTTCGGCCGAGCGCGCCGAGCAGGTCGCCGGCCGACTGCGCGAGCTCGGCCTGGACCCGGTGGAGGCGGTCGCCGTCCGGGTGGGCCGCGAGGGCGGCCCGGAGAGCGCCGCCCGGGACGCCCGCTACGCCGCCCTGGACCTGGCCGCCGAGCGCCACGGCGCGCTGGCCGTGCTGCTCGGCCACACCCGCGACGACCAGGCGGAGACCGTGCTGCTGGGCCTGGCCCGCGGCTCCGGCGCCCGCTCGCTGGCCGGGATGCCCGCCCAGAAGGGCCGCTACCGCCGCCCGCTGCTGGAGCTCGACCGGGCCGCCACCCGGCAGGCCTGCAGCGCGCAGTCCATCCCGGTCTGGGACGACCCGCACAACGCGGACCCGGCCTACACCCGTTCCCGGGTCCGGCACGAGGTGCTGCCGGTGCTGGAGAAGCACCTGGGCGGCGGCGTGGTCGAGGCGCTGGCCCGCACCGCCCGGCTGTTCCGCGACGACGCCGACGCCCTCGACCAGTGGGCCGCCCTGGCCGAGCGCGACCTCCGCGCCCCGGACGGCGCCCTGGACGTCGGCAAGCTCGCCGAACTGCCCCCCGCGGTCCGCCGCCGGGTGCTGCGCCGGGCGGCGCTGCGCGCGGGCTGTCCGGCCGGGGACCTGTTCGCCCGGCACCTGGAAACCGTGGACCTGCTGGTCACCGGCTGGCGCGGCCAGGGCCCGCTGCACCTACCCGGGGGCGTCGAAGCCGTGCGCCGGTGTGGCACGCTGGTGTTTCGGCGGCAGGGCGACTGAGCACGAACCAGTCGTACTACCGCCGCCGAACCCAGACCCCGAACGTTTGAGGACGTATCCCCGGTGGACCAGAACGACATGGGCGCAGACCTCGCGAAGGTGCTCATCAGCAAGGACGAGATCGACGCCAAGCTGGTGGAGCTGGCCGCGCGGATCGACCAGGACTACGCGGGCAAGGACCTCCTGCTGGTCGGCGTCCTCAAGGGCGCCGTGATGGTGATGGCGGACCTGGCCCGGGCCCTGCACAGCCAGGTGACCATGGACTGGATGGCGGTCTCCTCGTACGGGATGGGCACCAAGTCCTCCGGCGTGGTGCGGATCCTCAAGGACCTGGACACCGACATCGCCGGCAAGGACGTGCTGATCGTCGAGGACATCATCGACTCCGGCCTGACGCTGTCCTGGCTGCTCGGCAACCTCGGTTCGCGCGGCCCGGCCTCGCTGAAGGTGTGCACCCTGCTGCGCAAGCCGGACGCCGCCAAGGTGGAGATCGACGTCGAGTACGTCGGCTTCGACATCCCCAACGAGTTCGTGGTGGGCTACGGCCTGGACTACGCCGAGAAGCTCCGCAACCTGCCCTTCATCGGCACGCTGGCCCCGCACGTCTACGGCGGCTGAACCGTTCGGGCGACGGGCGGGAACAGGGCCCTGTTCCCACCCGTTGTGCGGGGGTAGGAAAATAGTCCGCACCGTGGTGCGATCCCGCCGGTAGCGGGGGTCCCTGCGGTACGGTCCCATCAAACGCTCGTCTTACGAGTACACACCGGCGGCGCCGAGGCCCCACAGCCGAGCAGCGCCCGTTGAACTGGCAGGAGGGACGGGGCGGCGACGCCCCGCATGGATGGACGTCAAGCGATACTTCCGTGCGCCGATCATGTGGGTCGTGCTGGCCGCCCTCGCCGTGTTCGCGTTGATGGAGCTCGTCTCGGATTCGAGCGGCTACAAGACTGCGGACACCGGGCAGATCGTCAGCGCTATCGACAGCAACCAGGTGAAGTCGGCGCAGCTCACCACCGGTGACTCGAACCTCATCAAGATCCAGCTCCAGGACGGCCAGAAGCTGAAGGCGGGCTCGAACGGCAAGTCGCCGTCCGGCACCCGCTTCCAGGCCTCCTACACCGGCGACCAGCAGGCCGCCGACCTGGCGAAGAAGCTCCAGGACAAGTACGCGGCCGGCCAGATCGCCGACGGCTACACCGTCAGCCCGGAGAAGCAGTCGACCATCGTCAGCCTGCTCTTCTCGATGCTGCCGATCGTCATCATCGTGCTGGTCTTCCTGTTCCTGATGAACCAGATGCAGGGCGGCGGCTCCCGGGTCATGCAGTTCGGCAAGTCCAAGGCCAAGCTGCTGACCAAGGACACCCCGAAGACCACCTTCGCGGACGTCGCGGGCGCCGACGAGGCGGTCGAGGAGCTCCACGAGATCAAGGAGTTCCTGCAGGAGCCCGCCAAGTTCCAGGCGGTCGGCGCCAAGATCCCCAAGGGCGTGCTGCTGTACGGCCCGCCCGGCACCGGCAAGACCCTGCTGGCCCGCGCCGTCGCGGGCGAGGCCGGCGTGCCGTTCTACTCGATCTCCGGCTCCGACTTCGTCGAGATGTTCGTCGGTGTCGGCGCCAGCCGCGTCCGCGACCTGTTCGAGCAGGCCAAGGCGAACGCCCCGGCGATCATCTTCGTCGACGAGATCGACGCCGTCGGCCGGCACCGCGGCGCGGGCCTCGGCGGCGGCCACGACGAGCGCGAGCAGACCCTCAACCAGCTGCTGGTCGAGATGGACGGCTTCGACGTCAAGGGCGGCGTCATCCTGATCGCCGCCACCAACCGCCCCGACATCCTGGACCCGGCGCTGCTGCGCCCCGGCCGCTTCGACCGGCAGATCGCGGTCGACCGCCCGGACCTCCAGGGCCGGCTGGACATCCTCAAGGTGCACCAGAAGGGCAAGCCGATCGCGCCGGACGTCGACCTCTCGGCCGTCGCCAAGCGCACCCCCGGCTTCACCGGCGCCGACCTGTCGAACGTGCTGAACGAGGCGGCGCTGCTCACCGCGCGCTCCGAGAAGAAGCTGATCGACAACCAGGTGCTGGACGAGGCGATCGACCGCGTCGTGGCCGGTCCGCAGAAGCGCTCGCGGATCATGTCCGAGAAGGAGAAGAAGATCACCGCGTACCACGAGGGCGGCCACGCCCTGGTCGCGGCGGCCTGCAACTACTCCGACCCGGTGCACAAGATCACCATCCTGTCCCGCGGCCGCGCCCTGGGCTACACGATGGTGCTGCCGGACGAGGACAAGTACTCGACCACCCGCAACGAGATGCTCGACCAGCTGTCGTACATGCTGGGCGGCCGGGCGGCGGAGGAGCTGGTCTTCCACGACCCGACCACCGGCGCCTCGAACGACATTGAGAAGGCCACCGCCACCGCGCGGGCCATGGTCACCCAGTACGGCATGAGCGAGCGCCTGGGCGCGATCAAGTTCGGCACCTCCGACTCCGAGCCGTTCCTCGGCCGCGAGATGGGCCACCAGCGCGACTACTCGGAAGAGGTCGCCGGGCTGGTGGACGAGGAGGTCAAGAAGCTGATCGAGACGGCGCACAACGACGCCTGGGAGATCCTGGTCGAGAACCGGGACGTGCTCGACAACCTGGTCCTCGAACTGCTGGAGAAGGAGACGCTGAACAAGGAGCAGATCGCCGAGATCTTCACTCCGGTGATCAAGCGTCCCCCGCGTCCGGCGTGGACCGGGTCGGCCCGCCGCACCCCGTCCACCCGGCCGCCGGTGCAGTCGCCGAAGGAGCTGGCGCTGACCAACGGCGCCGCCGCCGCGGCGGTGGACCCGGTCGACGTCGTGAAGCTCCCGCCGGTCGACGGCGGGCAGGTCGAGAGCTGAGCGACCGAACGAACGTTCGGAATGGATGCCGCGTCCCCGGGGTTTGTACCCTGGAGGCGCGGCATCCGTGCTGCGTCGACCCTCTTGACCGAGATTTTCCCGACTGACGAGCAGCGAGGCACGCATGATCGATCCGGTGACGCTCGACGGTGAGCACCCCGTCCGCGAGTTCGACCAGAAGCGGGCCGAGAACGCCGTCCGCGAGCTGCTGTTCGCGGTCGGGGAGGACCCGGACCGCGAGGGCCTGCTGGAGACGCCGGCCCGGGTCGCCCGCGCCTACCGGGAGATATTCGCCGGCCTGTGGCAGCGGCCGGAGGACGTGCTGACCACCACCTTCGACCTCGGCCACGACGAGATGGTGCTGGTCAAGGACATCGAGGTGTTCTCCACCTGCGAGCACCACCTGGTGCCGTTCCGCGGCGTCGCGCACGTCGGCTACATCCCGTCCGCCAGCGGCAAGATCACCGGTCTGTCCAAGCTGGCCCGGCTGGTCGACGTGTACGCCCGCCGGCCGCAGGTGCAGGAGCGGCTGACCAGCCAGGTCGCGGACGCGCTGATGCGGATCCTGGAGCCGCGCGGCGCGATCGTGGTGATCGAGTGCGAGCACATGTGCATGTCGATGCGCGGCATCCGCAAGCCCGGCTCGAAGACCCTCACCTCCGCCGTCCGCGGCCAGCTGCGCGACCCGGCGACCCGGAACGAGGCGATGAGCCTCATCATCGGCCGCTGATCCGGTGTCACGAGGGGGCGCCACCCGCGCGGGTGGCGCCCCCTCGGCGCGTGCTCAGGAGCGGGGCTCGCGGTCCGGCGGGGGCGTCAGGTGGTCGCTGAGCCACTCCAGGGTGGCGGGCAGCTCGCGGCGCCAGGTCTCGAAGGAGTGGCCGCCGTCGGGCAGGAAGATCGAGTCGACGGTCAGCTCGGGGTGGGCGGCGGCGACCTGCTGGGCGTCGGCCAGCAGGCGCTGGGTGGCGGGGAAGTCGTCCTCGGCCCGGGTCGAGACCAGCAGCAGGTTGGCCCGCGGCGCCGGCAGGTTCTTCAGCCGCCAGTCCAGGTCGGACCGTCGGGCCGCGTCCTGGTCGCCGCGGAACAGGTCGCCGTCCGTCCAGCGGTCGTTCGGCACCGTGTAGTCGGCGTGCATCCCGGCCGCGTTCCGGTAGGTGTCCGAGTGCCGCATCGCCAGCCGCAGCGCGCAGGACCCGCCGGTGGAGTAGCCGAACACCCCCCAGGAGTCGGCCGACCGGCTGACCCGGTACGCGGAGCGCAGCGCCGCCGGGACGTCCTCGGCGAACCAGGTCTCCGCCCGCGGGCCGCCGGGCACGTCCACGCACTCGGTGTTGCGCGGCGGGGCGACGGTCGGGCGGGCCATCACCAGCACGGTCGGCGCGATCCGCCCGGCGGCCCCCAGCTCGGCGGCGGTGCGCGGCAGCCGCAGGCCCTCGACCAGGTGCAGCGACGGGCCCGGGTAGCCGGCCAGGGCGAGCAGCACCGGGAAGCGCTCGCGGGCGTAGCGCGGGTTGAAGTACTCCGGCGGCAGGTAGACGAACAGCTGGTCGGACAGGCCCGAGGCGGTGCCGGTGACCCGGACCGAGTCGACCCGGCCGACCTCCTCCGGGGGGCCGGGCGGCAGCACGTCCCTGACGGTGCCGAGCCCGCCCTCCTCGGTCGGCACCACCAGCGCGCCGGTCTCCGGGGCCGCGCCGGGCGCCTTCGCGGCCGCCAGCGCCAGCGGGGCGCCGCCCGGACGCAGCAGGTCGTTCCAGGAGCTGTAGAAGCCGTACGCGTTGTTCACCGACAGCAGCAGCACGGCCAGCGCCGACAGTTGGGTGACGGCCAGCAGGCCGAGCCGGCCGAGCACCGGCAGCGGTCGCTGCCGGGCCAGCCGGGGCCACAGCCAGAGGGTGCCGAGCAGGGCGGCCGAGGCCACCGCGATCAGCGCGTGCACCAGTGTCCGGCTGGTCAGCTCCATGGCCCGGGCTCCTCCTCTGTTCCGGCCCGGCCATCGTCATCTGACGGCCCGTCGGGAGCGAGTCGGGGTAGTCTGACCGGGCGTCGGACGTCCGTGCGAACGCCTCGGCCCGTCGGGGGAACCGGGGTGGCGCAGGGCGGCGTCCACCGGGGGGACGAACGCGCCGAACCGCCAGGGGGCGGCCACGGGTGCGGGCACGGCCGGACGGCCGCGTCCCCCGGAGTGACGAGCGCAACCGTTCGAACCCGTCCGGGCCGACGGCCCGTGATCCGCCCGGTGGACCGCACTTGACGTGCGGATTGCCAGAAGAAGGAACAGTCATGAAGGTCCATCACCCCCCCGTTCCCGGAGTGCGCGCGCAGCGCCCGGGTGCCTCTAGGCTGAGTTCTCATGAGCGCTCCCGTGTCCGCTGAGACGACCCCCGACACCTCCCGGGTCCGGGGCCTGCGGGGTCTGCGTCACCAGGCCGCCGCGGTGCCGCGGCGCTGGCTGCCGAGCGCGGTCGGGTACGCCTGCCTGGCGATCGGCCTGGTCGACATCGCCTGCGCGGTCTTCCCCAAGCTGCGCCTCACCCGGATGCACAGCTGGGCCGGCCAGCTGCCCGGCGGCGCCACCTCGCTGGCCGCCGCCGGCACGCTGATGGTCGGCATGCTGCTGGTGCTGCTCGCGCACGCGCTGCGCCGCCGCAAGACCCGCGCCTGGCGGGCGGTGTGCGTGCTGCTGCCGGTCGGCGCGGCGCTGCACCTGCTGCGCTGGCACCAGTACGGGCAGGCCGCGGTCTCGCTCGGGCTGCTCGCCGTGATGCTGGTGCACCGGCGCGAGTTCTACGCCAAGGCCGACCCGCGGACCCGCTGGCGCGCGGTGCTCAACTTCGTCGTGCTCGGCGCGGTGTCGGTGCTGCTGGGCCTGCTGATCGTCTCGGTGCGCTGGAAGGCCGAGGTCGGCGACCCGTCGCTGTTCCAGCGGCTGGAGCACGTCGGCTACGGCCTGTTCGGCTTCGAGGGCCCGATCCACTACACCTCCGACCGGGTCGGCGACCTGGTCGGCTACTCGCTCGGCGCGCTCGGCCTGCTCACCGCGCTGACCACCGCGTACCTGGCGCTGCGCCCGGAGAAGCCGGAGCCCGAGCTCACCCCCGAGGACGAGCTGCGGGTGCGCGAGCTGCTGCACCGGCACGGCCGCCGCGACTCGCTCGGCTACTTCGCGCTGCGCCGCGACAAGAGCGTGCTGTTCTCGCCCACCGGGAAGGCGGCGATCTCCTACCGGGTGGTCTCCGGCGTGATGCTGGCCTCCGGCGACCCGGTCGGTGACGTGGAGGCCTGGCCCGGCGCGATCAAGGTCTTCATGGCGACCGCCCGCGAGCACGCCTGGGTGCCGGCCGTGATGGGCTGCTCCGAGGTCGGCGGCGAGGTGTGGACCCGGGAGGCCGGGCTGGACGCGCTCGAACTCGGCGACGAGGCGATCGTCGACACCGCGACCTTCTCGCTCGCCGGCCGGGCGATGCGCAACGTCCGGCAGATGGTCAAGCGGATCGAGCGCAACGGCTACTCCTGCCGGGTGCGCCGGGTCGGCGACCTCGGCCCGGAGGAGAAGCGGCAGATCGGCGACGCGGCGGCCCGCTGGCGCGGCACCGACACCGAGCGCGGCTTCTCGATGGCGCTCGGCCGGTTCGGCGACGCCGGGGACGACGACTGCGTGGTGGTCACCGCGCACAAGGCGCCCGAGGAGGGCGGGACGGGCGACGACCTCAAGGCGGTGCTGCACTTCGTCCCCTGGGGCGAGGACGGCATCTCGCTGGAGCTGATGCGCCGCGACCGGGAGGCCGACCCCGGCCTGAACGAGCTGCTGATCGTCGCCGCCCTGCAGCAGGTCGGGGCGATGGGCGTGCGGCGGGTCTCGCTGAACTTCGCGATGTTCCGCTCGGCGCTGGCCCGCGGCGAGCGGATCGGCGCCGGGCCGGTGCTGCGGGCCTGGCGCGGGCTGCTGGTGTTCCTGTCGCGCTGGTTCCAGATCGAGTCGCTGTACAAGTTCAACGCGAAGTTCCAGCCCGCCTGGGAGCCGCGCTTCCTGGTCTACCCGCACACCCGCGACCTGCCGCGGATCGGCTTCGCCGCGATGCAGGCCGAGGCGTTCATCACCCTGGGCATGCCGCGCTTCGGGCGCAAGCGGCAGCGGCAGGGCCTGATGCCGGAGCCGGCGGCGCGGCTCGGCGAGGCGGCGTAGCGGCCCGCGGCGGGGGGGGGGGGCGGCGGGGGGGCCCCCCCCCCCCCCCCCGGGGGGGGCGGGGGGGGGCCGGCGCCCCCCAAAGGGCCCCCCAAAAAAGAAAAACCCCCCCCCCCCCCCCCCCCCACCCCC
>NZ_JBVHEH010000017.1:46289-131231 GCF_055562955.1 Kitasatospora sp. NPDC015121 | reverse complement strand
CGGGGGGGGGTGGGGCGGGGGGCGGCGGGGGGGGGGGGGGGGGGGGGGGCGCGGCCGGGGGGGGGGGGGGGGGCGGGGGGCGCCCCCCCCCCCCGCCGCCGTGTTCGGCCGGGTGCGGTCCGGGCGCCGATAATGGGACGCATGAACGAGAACGTCCCCGGCCTGCCCGCCCTCGAACGCTGCGCGGTGATGGGGGTGGTCAACGTCACCCCGGACTCGTTCTCGGACGGGGGGCTGTGGCTGGACCCGGCGAAGGCGGTCGCGCACGGGCTCGACCTGGTGGCGCGCGGGGCGGACCTGGTGGACGTCGGCGGCGAGTCGACCCGGCCGGGGGCGGTGCGGGTGACCGAGGCGGAGGAGCTGCGCCGGGTGGTGCCGGTGGTCACCGAGCTGGCCCGGGCCGGGGTGGTGGTCTCGGTGGACACCATGCGGGCCGCGGTCGCGGAGGCGGCCGTCGCGGCCGGCGCCCGGGTGGTCAACGACGTCTCCGGCGGCCTCGCCGACCCGGACATGGCGGGGGTGGTCGCGGCGACCGGCGCGCCGTTCGTGGTGATGCACTGGCGCGGCCAGTCCGCCGACATGGACGCCCTGGCGGTGTACGACGACGTGGTCGCCGACGTGGTGCGGGAGCTGACCGTCCGGGTGGAGGAGCTGCTGGCCGCCGGGGTGAAGGAGGAGCAGCTGATCCTCGACCCCGGCCTGGGCTTCGCCAAGACCGGCGCGCACAACTGGGCGCTGCTGGGCAGGCTGGACGCGCTGACCGCGCTCGGACGGCCGGTCCTGGTGGCGGCTTCGCGCAAGCGCTTCCTGGGTACGCTGCTGGCCAACCCGGAAACCGGGGAGCCGCGGCCGGCGCGGCAGCGGGACGACGCCACGGCGGCGGTCTCGGTGCTGTCGGCGAAGGCGGGTGCCTGGGCGGTCCGGGTGCATGACGTGTCCGGCACGGCTGACGCCGTACGAGTCGTCGCGGCCTGGGAGCAGGCGGCGCAGAGGGGGTAGGCGTGGCGGAGGCAGCGAGCGGCGGCAACGACCGGGCGGCGGCGCTGGAGCCGGACCGGGAGGCCGTCCTGGCGGTCAACCAGGCGCTCTACGAGGCGCTGGAGAACGGCGACCTGGACGCCGTCGAGGCGATCTGGCTGGGGCCCGGCGAGGCGGGCGACAAGGGCGGCGTGTTCTGCGTGCACCCGGGCTGGCCGGCGCTGTCCGGCCGGGCCCAGGTGACCCGCTCGTACATGCTGATCATGGCGAACACCGAGTACATCCAGTTCTTCCTGACCGACGTCGAGGTGGACGTCCAGGGCGACGTGGCGCTGGTCACCTGCACCGAGAACATCCTGTCCGGCGGCGAGCCGGAGGAGGAGGGCGAGCTCGGGCCGCTGGTCGGCGGCAAGGTGGTGTCGACGAACCTGTTCCGGCGGACGGCGGACGGCTGGAAGCTCTGGTCGCACCACGGGTCGCCGGTGCTCACCAGCGGGGACGACGAGGACGACGACGAGGAGGAGTAGCCCGCGCGGGCGGCCGGCCGGCGGCCGGCGGGGGCGGGCGGCGCGCGGAAGTCAAGGGCCGAGGTGGCCGGTCCGATCGGGTGGGCGGCCGGGGAGGCGGTCCCTGGCGGTCGGTGCTCGAAGGTAGATTCGAGGGGCGGCGGGCGACGGTGTCCGCCGGTCCCCGCCCCGGGCGGGGCCGTCAGCTGGGAGCAGTGATTCTTTTGCTGGACCGCGTCACCCTGCGCGGGCTCCGTGCCCGCGGCCACCACGGCGTCTTCGAGCGCGAGCGGGTCGAGGGCCAGACCTTCGTGGTCGACCTGGTGCTGTTCCTCGACACCCGCCCGGCCGCCGCGGGCGACGACCTGACCCGCACCGCGCACTACGGCGTGATCGCGGAGGAGGTCACCTCGGTGATCGCGGGCGACCCGGTCGACCTGATCGAGACGCTGGCCCAGCGGATCGCCGACCGGTGCCTGCGCCACGAGGTGGTCGAGGAGGTCGAGGTCACCGTGCACAAGCCGGACGCCCCGATCACCGTCCCGTTCGACGACGTCACCATCACGATCCGCCGGGGCCGCGCCTGACCGCCCCCGGTGGAGCCCGAGCAGAGGGAACTCCATTGGCCACGACCGACCCGACCGCCACGCCGACCACGTTCGACCTGCAGGGCAGGGTGGACCGCGTGGAGTCCACCCTGCACGACTCCCGCACCGCCGCCGTCGCCCTCGGCAGCAACCTGGGCAACCGCCTGGAGACCCTGCAGGGCGCCGTCGACGCGCTGGAGGACACCCCGGGGGTGCGGGTGACCGCGCTGTCCGCGGTGTACGAGACCGACGCCGTCGGCGGACCGGAGAACCAGCCGAGCTACTTCAACGCCGTCGCGGTGCTGCGCACCTCGCTGCCGCCGCGCGACCTGCTGGAGCGGGCCAACGCGGTCGAGGACGCGTTCGGCCGGGTCCGCGAGGTCCGCTGGGGGCCGCGCACCCTGGACGTCGACGTGCTCGCCTACGAGGGCGTCACCAGCGACGACCCGCAGCTGACGCTGCCCCACCCGCGCGCCCACGAGCGGGCGTTCGTGCTCGCCCCCTGGCAGGACGCAGACCCGTCCGCCGAGGTGCCCGGCTACGGGCCGGTCGCCGAGCTGCTGGCGGGCCTCGGCGGGCCCGCCGCGCAGGGCGTGCGGCTCCGGGAGGACCTGCGGCTGCGGCTGCCCGAGTGAGCCGCTGAGGCGGCCGCGCGCGCCCGGCCCGGGAACTTCCGGGCGCACGCGGCCGTAGGTCCCTGCGGGCGCGCCCCGGCCGGTACGGTGGGCTGGCGGTGGCGCCCGCCGCCGAACCACTGGAAGGAAGCCCGTCCGCGTGAAGCCGCTCCGTCTCCGTCTGCTGCTCGGCATCACCGCGATCACCGGGCTGCTGTCCTGGGGCGGTGCCCGGCTGTGGGACTCGCTGGGCACGCTGCCCGGGGTGCCCGCCTACGCGCCGTACGTGCTGGCCGCGGTCGCCGTGGTGCTGCTGGCCGCGGCGCTCTCGCTGCGCTCGCGGCTCAAGGCGGTGCGCGAGCGGCAGCCCGGCGCCAAGGGCGTCGACCCGCTGCACGCGGCCCGGGCGCTGGTCCTCGGGCAGGCCAGCGCGCTGGTCTCGGCGGTGGTGACCGGGATCTACGCGGGCGTCGGGGTGTTCCTGCTCGGCTCGCTGGACGTCGCGGCCCGCCGGGCACAGGCCCAGACCGCGCTGTTCGCGGTGCTGGCGGGCGCGGCGGTGATCGCGGTCGCGCTGTGGCTGCAGCACGTCTGCAAGCTCCCGGACGACCACGACGACCCCGAGCACCCGCGCGGCACCGCCGCCTCCCCGCGCTGACGGGCCGTCACCGACGGGTCACCGCCGGTGGCCGACACGCACTGTCAAGGCCCGAATGGGGGGCGAGGCTGACAGCGCCGTGATTCGCACGCTAGTTTCTAGCCATGTCTCGCGGACGCCACCGTCATTCCTCCGTCCTCGGCCGGCTGCTGCCCCCGGTCGCCTCCGGTGTGCTCGTGGTCGCGGCGGTGGCCGCGCTGGTGGCCAGTCCGGACCAGGTGGTGGCCCGCTCGGTCGGGATCGCCGCCGTCGTCGCCGTGGTCGGCCTCGCCCTGGTGCTGCGCCAGCGCGACCGGACCGCCCGCACCGCCGCCGAACTCGCGGTGGTGCGCCGGCTGCGCGCCGAGGAGCGCTACGAGGAGCAGATCGCCGAGGCCGAGTACGCGGCCGAGGTCGCCGAGGAGCGCGCCACCCGGTTCGGCCGCCGGCTGACCGCCGAGAAGTCCCGGCTCGCCAAGGCCGAGACGGAGATCGCCCGGCTGCTGCGCGAGCGCGCCGTGATGGTCGCCGAACAGGCCCTCAAGGAGGCCGAGGCGGCCCGCCGGGCCGTCGAGGCCGCCCGGCCCAAGAACCCGGTCACCCCCGCCTCGTACGTCCGCGCGCAGGCCGCGCTGCGGCACCTGGAGCGGCAGGCGGCGGTCGCCGAGGCGCGCCGCGAGGTGGACGAGCGGGCCCAGGTCGAGCTGCGCCCGAAGACGCCCGACCCGGTCTCGGTCACCGACCCGTCCGCGCTGCGCCCGGTCGGCCCGGCGCTGCCCGCGCAGGCCGCCGCCCGGACGGCCGCCGTGCCGGCGCCGCAGCGGCCGCGGGCCACCGCGTTCAGCTTCTTCGGCCGTCCCGGCACCGCCCGCGCCGCGCTGCGCCCCGGCGCGCCGGCCCCCGCGGTCGGCGACCTGGCGGACGTGGTGGGCGACGAGGCGATGGCCGACAGCGAGCGCTACGCGGTGCTGGACGGCGCCCCGGTGGACGCCGCGCAGCCGCCCGCGCACCAGGCGGTGGAGCAGCCGCCGAGCCACCAGCACGCCGAGTCGGACACCGAGCCCGAGGTGGTCGACCTGACCGCGCACGACGAGACCGAGCTGCTGGAGCTGCCCGAGCTGCGGGCCGGCCGCTCCTGAGGCGCCCGGCGCACGCGAACGGCCCCCGGATCCTTCCGGGGGCCGTTCGCGCGGGCGGCGCGGGTCAGACGTTGACGCCGAAGTCCTGGGCGATGCCGACCAGGCCGGAGGCGTAGCCCTGGCCGATGGCGCGGAACTTCCACTCGGCGCCGTTGCGGTACAGCTCGCCGAAGACCATCGCGGTCTCGGTCGCCGCGTCCTCGGAGAGGTCGTAGCGGGCGATCTCGGCGCCGCCGGCCTGGTTCAGCACCCGGATGTAGGCGTTGCGGACCTGGCCGAAGCTCTGGCCGCGGTTGTTGCCGTCGTAGATCGACACCGGGAAGGTGATCCGCTGCACGTCGGCGGGGAGCGCGGCGAGGTTGACGTTGATCTGCTCGTCGTCACCCTGGCCCTCGCCGGTGCGGTTGTCGCCGGTGTGCACGACGGTGCTGTCCGGGGTGCTGGTGTTGTTGAAGAACACGAAGTGCCGGTCGGAGTAGACCTTGCCTTCGCCGTTCAGGACGATCGCGCTGGCGTCGAGGTCGAACTCGGCACCGGTGGTGGTGCGCACGTCCCAGCCGAGGCCGACGGTGACCGCGGTCAGGCCGGGGGCCTCCTTGGTCAGCGAGACGTTGCCACCCTTGGAGAGGCTCACGGGCATGGTCTGTGGTGTCCCTTCGGTCGGTTTTGCCCAGAGAACGCGGGACGGGCGGTCTTTGGTTCCAGCACTTGGTGGACGGACGGATTCCTCCCCCCGCCGCTCCCTCCGGACCCGGACCCCGCGACAGCTCAGATTCTCGGGTAGCGGCCCTGCACGGTCCAGACGTTCGGGTTGTCGGCGAGTCCCTCGTGCAGCTCGGTCAGGTCGGCCAGCACGTCCTGCAGGAAGTCCCGCGCCTCGCGGCGCAGTTCGGCGTGCCGGACGACCAGCGGCTCGTCGTCGGGGCGCCAGGTGGCGGTGATCTCCACCCAGCCGAAGCGGCGGGCGAAGCGCAGCAGCTCGGTGTTCTGGGTGAAGTCCAGGTCCTCGGTGCGGACCCGGGCCTCCCGGCTGCCGCGCGGGTCCTCGTCGAGCCGCTCGACGACGTCGCACAGCGCCCAGGCGAAGTCCAGCACCGGCACCCAGCTCCAGCGGGTCTCCACCCCCGTCCCCTCGTCGGTCTCCAGGTAGACGTCCCCCGCGAACAGGTCGTGCCGCAGCGAGCGGACCGACGCGGTGCGGTAGTCGGTCTGCGGGGGGTCGGGGAAGCGGGTGGAGAGGGAGTAGCCGAGCTCGATCACGTCCGCCATTGTGCCCGCCGCGGCGGCTTAACCAGGTGACGGGGGCCGCGGACGGGCGGGATGATGGGCCCCATGACTGAGCCCGTGCGCGTACGGGGTTCGGTGGTCGTTCCCGACGCCGAGCTCGTCTGGCGCTTCTCCCGATCCTCCGGCCCCGGCGGGCAGCACGTGAACACCTCGGACTCCAGGGTCGAGCTGCGCTGGGACCTCGCGGCCTCCGACGCGCTGCCCGCGGTGTGGAAGGAGCGCGCCCTGGAGCGGCTGGCCTCCCGGCTGGTCGACGGGGTGCTGGTGGTGCGCGCCTCCGAGCACCGCTCGCAGTGGCGCAACCGCGAGGTGGCGGCGGCCCGGCTGGCCGCGCTGCTCGGGGAGGCCGTGGCGCCGCCGCCGAAGGCCCGGCGGGCCACCAAGCCGAGCCGCGGCATGGTCGAGCGGCGGCTGGAGAACAAGCGGCACCGGGCCGGGCTCAAGGAGGGCCGGGGCCGGATCCGGCCGGAGCGCTGACGGCGCCTCAGCCGAGCCTGCGGTAGCCGCCGCGCAGGTACAGCAGCGGCCGCCCGGCCGGGTCGGGCACCTCGGCGGCCAGCACCCGGCCGAGCACCAGGGTGTGGTCGCCGGCCGCGATCCGCTGCTCGGTGCGGCACTCCACGGTGGCCAGCGCGCCGTCGACCAGCGGGGCGCCCGCGTGCGCGCCCCGGTGCCAGGGCGCGTCGGCGAACAGCAGCCGGTCGCTGAGCCGGCCCTTCATCGCGAACCGCGAGGCCAGCGTCCGGTGCTCCTCGCCGAGCAGCGACACCGCCCAGGTCTCGGCCCGGGACAGCAGCTCGTCCATCCGCGAGTCGGTGCGCAGCGAGACCAGCACCAGCGGCGGTTCCAGCGACACCGACAGGAACGAGGTCGCGGTCATGCCCGCGTCCTCGCCGTCCTCCGGGTCGTGCGCGGTCAGCAGCGAGACGCCCGCCGCGAGTTGGCCGAGGGCGGCCCGGAACTCCTCGGGGGTGGCGCCGGCCGCCCCGGGGGCGGCGGACGCGGGGGCGGCGGGGGATCGCTGGGAGCTGTACACGCACCGCACGGTAGTCGCCGGTCGGGCGGGTCGACATCGGGCGGTGGTCGTAGTCCGGTCGTAGGTCCGTGCGGCCCCGGGGTGCGAACTCCTTGATCATGGTGTGATTTGAGTCACAGTGACCGGCTATTGCTGACCGAGCGTGCCTATCGCAGTGCTCGCTGTGATTCAGTTCTTCTGGCAATCGGACGACACTTTTTCAGCCCCATCCGAAGCAGCCGGGGAGCCCCCGCATGGAAGCCGAGTCGGAGCCCTACGTCCGCCTCGCGACCCTCCGCACCTTGCACCGGGTCGTGGCGGACCTCAACGCTGCCCGGAGCCTGGCGGGGACCCTGCAGGCGGTCGTCGAGGGCGCGGTCCACGGGCTCGGGTTCGACGCCGCCGCGGTCAGCCTGGTCCGCCCCGACGGCGACCTGGTGGTCGCCGCCGTCTGGGAGATCGAGGAGAGCGCCTTCGGCGGCCCCGCCGTGCTGCTCGGCCAGGTCGGCTCCCGCGAGTCCTGGGAGCGGATGCTGCAGGTCGCCGACCACTGGGGCACCCTGCGCTTCCTGCCGCACGACCGCGGCTGGGCGATCGCCACCGACGTCCCGACCTGGACCGGCGACGGCCCGATGCCGGTCTACGGCAACGACTGGCACCCCGCCGACGTCCTGCTCGCGCCGATGTACAGCGCCGGCGGCGACCTGCTCGGCATCCTCTCGGTGGACCGCCCGCGCAGCGGCAAGCGCCCCGGCGCCTGGACCCGCGAGGCGCTGGAGATGTTCTCCCTGCAGGCCTCGATAGCCATCGGCAACGCCCGGCTGCGGGCCGAGATGCAGCGCGCGCTGGCCCGGCTGGAGAAGGAGCAGCAGGCCCTGCGGGCCAGCGAGGAGTCCTTCCGGCAGGCCTTCGAGTACGCCCCCAGCGGGATGGCCATCACCGAGCTGCACGGCGACGCGATGGGCCAGCTCACCCGGGTCAACGACGCCCTGTGCCGGCTGCTGGGCCGCCCCCGGGCCGCGCTGCGCCAGCAGCGCTTCGTCGACCTGGTCCACCCCGACGACCTGGACCTGCTGCTGCGCACCAGCGCCGAGGGCGGCCGGGCCGAGCTGCGGCTCTCCCGCCGGGACGGCGGCTACCAGTGGGTCTGCCTGCGCAACTCGGTGGTCGCCGACGCCGCCGAGGGCCCGAGCTTCCTGCTCACCCACGTCGAGGACATCGAGGACCGCAAGCGCCACGAGCTGCAGCTCGCGCACCGGGCCAGCCACGACGCGCTGACCGGCCTGCCGAACGGAGCCGAGCTGCGGGCCCGGCTGGCCCGCCGGCTCTGTCCGCTCGCGCCGCCCGCCGCGGGCACCCCCGAGATACCCGGACAGGCGGCGCACCCGCAGTACGCCCCGCAGCACGCCCAGCAGCCGTCCCACGCCGCGCAGGACGGCCGGGCGGCGCCCTGGCCGCCCGCCGCCCCCGCCCACGACCACGTGGGCCCCGGCGGGGCCCTGGAGCGCGAGCGCGCGGCCTTCCCGCCCGGCACCCACCACGTGCACGCCGTGGTCCCCGCCGAGCAGCCCCCCGGCGACCTGTGGCACGGCCACCGCCGCGGCGCGCACGCCGCCGGCGAGCGCGGCCTCGCGGTGCTCTACTGCGACCTCGACGGCTTCAAGCTGGTCAACGACCGGCACGGCCACAACACCGGCGACGCCGTCCTGATCGAGATCGCCCGCCGGCTCCAGCAGGTCGTCCGGGAGGGCGACACGGTGGCCCGGATGAGCGGCGACGAGTTCGTCGTGCTGGCCGACAACATCGGCCGCGAGGAGGCCAAGGAGCTGGCCGGGCGGCTGCGCGGGGCGATCCTGCCGCCGATGCGGATCGACAACCGGGCGGTCCGGGTCGGCGTCAGCCTGGGCATCGGCTGGGCCGGCTGCGGGATGAGCATCGACGAGGTGCTGCACTCCGCGGACGAGCGGATGTACGACGAGAAGCGCACCCGGGGCGGTCCGGCCCGGGGTTCGCGCGGCGAGCGCTCGCACCGCCGGGCGGGCTGAGGACCCCCGCCGGCGGGCCCGCACCGCTTCGCTCCCGCTCGGTCCGGGCAGGTAGGGTGCCCTGGGTACGAGAGCATCCAGTCCAGGGGAGTCGAACGTGACCACGCCCGGCAACAGCGGCGCAGCGCCCGAGGGCGAGGAAGACCCCTTCGCGTACCTGTACCGCCCCGCCGAGGGCGAGCAGCCCGCCGCCGAGCGCCCCCGGAGCGGCTACAGCCGTCCGATGGAGGTCGGTCGGGCCAGCTACGGCGAGCGGCCGGCCTACCAGCAGACGCCGCCGCCCGGGCCGGTGCCCGGCTACGGCCCGGCGCACGAGCCCACCACCGCGCTGCCCCAGCAGGCCAGGTACGCCGAGCGCTCCCGCCCCCGGCCGGGCGAGGAGAAGCCGGCCGGCCGCGGCAAGGCCGCGATCATCGGCGCGGTCGCGGTGGTCGCCGCGATCGCGATCGGCGCGGGCGTCGCGCTCTCCACCGGCGACCCGGGCGGCAAGGCCAAGGCGGCGGACCCGACCGGCAAGGCCGCCAGCGCGCCCGCGACCGGCCCGGCCAGCCCGACCGCCGCCGCGAGCAGCGCCGCGCCCAGCCCGACCGCCGCGGCCGAGCCGGTCAGCGACGCGTCCAAGCTGCAGGCGCAGGGCGCCGCGACCGCCAACGCCGTGAAGGGCGCGATCTCCGCCGACGGCGGCTACCTCGTCCTCCAGGCGGGCTCCGCGGTGACCTGGACGGTCAACTCGGACACCGGCGGGCAGACCAAGCTCTGGCTGCACTTCAACAACACCGGCACCGACCAGCCCGCCCAGGTCACCGTCAACGGCAAGGACCACCAGGGCGGCGTGACGTTCAAGAACTACTCCAAGAACCCGGCCGCCGACCCGGCGCAGTCCTGGTTCAGCACCAACATATGGCCGGTGCTGCAGCCCGGGCCGAACACCATCACGCTGACCGTCCCGGCGGGGTCGGCCAACACAGTGCTGCTCGACCAGGTCGCGCTGACGCCGATGAGCGTCAGCGACTACCCGAAGTAGCCGTCCGGTCCGGCCGGCCCGCGACCACCCGGGCCAGCTGCTCGACGGTGGCCGCCATCGCGTCCCGGGCCGGGGCGAGGTAGCGGCGCGGGTCGGTGGCCTCCGGGTGGGCGGCCAGGTGGGCGCGGATCGCCGGGGTGAGGGCCAGGTTGAGCGCCGTCCCGACGTTGACCTTGACCATGCCGGCCGCGACCGCCTCGGCGAGCGCGTCGTCGGGGACGCCGGAGCTGCCGTGCAGGACCAGCGGGACGGGGACCGCGGCGGCCAGGGCGCGGATCAGGGCGTGGTCGAGCGCGGCGGTGCGGGTGGTCATCGCGTGCGAGGAGCCGACCGCGACGGCCAGCGCGTCGACGCCGGTCTCGGCGACGTAGCGGGCGGCCTCGGCCGGGTCGGTGCGGGCGCCGGGGGCGTGCGCGCCGAGCGGGGGCTCGCCGTCCTTGCCGCCGACCCGGCCGAGTTCGGCCTCCAGGTGCAGGCCGTGGCGGTGCGCCCAGGCGGTGGCCTCGGCGGTGGTCTTGACGTTCTCGTCGTGCGGCAGCGCGGAGGCGTCGAACATCGCGGAGGAGAACCCGGCGCCGGGCGCGGCGCGCAGCAGGTCGGGGTCCTCGACGTGGTCGAGGTGCAGCGAGACGGGCACCCGCGCGGCGGCGGCGACCTCGGCGCAGGCGCGGGCGATCGGCAGCAGGCGGCCGCCCCGGAAGGCGATCGCGTTCTGGCTGAGCTGGAGGACGACGGGCGTGCCGGCGGCCTCGGCGCCGGCGGCCACCGCCTCGGCGTGCTCCAGGGTGATGGCGTTGAAGGCGGGCAGGCCGCGGCGTTCGGCGACGGCGGCGGCGAGCAGGTCACAGGTGCGGGCGAGCGGCAAGGCGGGAGCTCCCGGTGGGTGAGTAGCGAGGCGCAGGTTCCGCTGCTCACCCCCCGTGCTGGGAGGACCCGGCCGCCCCGGGCGGGGGCGGCGCCGGGTCAGGCCGGGTTGCCGGCCCGGGCGAAGCGGTCCGCGCCGACGATCCACTCGCCGCGGCGCATCACCGCGACGAGTTCGTAGCTGTCGGAGTCGAGGACGACCAGGTCGGCGTGCTTTCCGGCCTCCAGGGTGCCGATGGTGTCGCCCAGGCCCATCAGGCGGGCGGGGACGGTGGACAGCGAGGTGACGGCCTGGTTCAGCGACAGGCCGAGGACGGTGACGGCGCGGCGGAAGGCGACGTCCAGGGTGAGGGTGGAGCCGGCGATGGAGCCGCCCTCGACCAGCCGGGCGACGCCGTCCTCGACCCGGACCTGGAGCGGGCCGAGCGGGTACAGGCCGTCGCCCATGCCGGCCGCGCCCATCGCGTCGGTGATCAGCGCGACGCGCTCGGCGCCGGCCGTGCCGTAGGCCAGTCCGACCACCGAGGGGTGCAGGTGGACGCCGTCGTTGACCAGCTCGACGGTGACCCGCTCGTCCTCCAGCAGGGCGACGATCGGGCCGGGGGCGCGGTGCTGGATGCCCGGCAT
Source organism: Kitasatospora sp. NPDC015121 (assembly GCF_055562955.1). NCBI lineage: Bacteria > Bacillati > Actinomycetota > Actinomycetes > Kitasatosporales > Streptomycetaceae > Kitasatospora > Kitasatospora sp. NPDC015121. Next base: position 119,908 of record NZ_JBVHEH010000017.1, on the reverse strand, counting down.
CGCGTTGAACAGGTGGGTGGCCACGGTGGCGCCGGCGTCGATCGCCCGCAGGGTGACCTCGTAGTCGGAGTCGGTGTGGCCGACGGCGGCGATGATGCCGAGGTCGGACAGCATCCGCACCGACTCCAGGCCGCCGGGCAGCTCCGGGGCCAGGGTGAACATCTTCGCGTGGCCGCGGCCCGCGTCGGCGAGCTTGCGCACCAGCGCCGGGTCCGGGTCGCGCAGCAGGTCGGGGCGGTGGGCGCCGCACCGGTTGTGCGAGATGAACGGGCCCTCGAAGTGGATGCCGGCCAGCACGCCGTCCTCGACCAGCTCGGAGAGCACCGCCGCCTGGCGGCAGACCTCGTCGATCTCGCCGGTGACGGTGGACGCCATCGTGGTGGTGGTGCCGTGCTCCAGGTGCGTGCGGGCGGCGGTGAGCGCCTCCTCGGCGATGCCGGAGGCGTACGAGGCGCCGCCGCCGCCGTGCACGTGCAGGTCGACGAAGCCGGGGACGACGGTGTACCCGGTCAGGTCGAGGTCGCTCGGCTCGTTCTCGCCGCCGAGGCCCGCGATGCGGGTGCCCCGCACGGAGAGCCGGCCGGCGTCGATCACCCCGCCGGGCAGGACCAGTCGGGCTCCGGCCAGTGCTGTACGGTCCGCGGTCACGCGGTCACCTCCATGGAGAGCAGATCCCAGGCGAGCAAGCCGGCGCCCAGGGACGCGGCGGTGTCTTTGAGCATGGCCGGAACGACCTCCGGGGGCATCTGGAAGGTCAGCCGCTCGGTCACCGCGGCGCGCAGCGGCGTGAAGAGCGTGTCACCCGCCTCGGCCAGCCCGCCGCCGACGATCACCGTGGACGGGTCGAGCAGGCTCTGCGCCAGCACGATGCCGTCGGCGAGCGCGTCCACCGCGTCCTGCCAGACCGCCAGGGCCCTCGGGTCGCCGGCGTCGACGGCGCTCGCGCAGGCGGCGGCGTCGGCCTCCGGGTCGCCGCTGGCTCCGGCCCAGGCCCGGGAGACCGCGGAGGCCGAGGCCAGCGTCTCCAGGCAGCCGCGGGCGCCGCAGCCGCACTGCGGGCCGCCGGGGCGGACCACCACGTGGCCGATCTCGCCGCCGTAGCCGTGCGCGCCCGCCTCGATGACCCCGTTGATGCCGATCGCGCCGGCGATGCCGGTGCCCAGCGCGATGAACAGGAAGCGCCCGACCCCCCGTCCGGCGCCGACCCGGCCCTCGGCCAGGCCGCCGGAGCGGACGTCGTGGCCCAGGGCGACCGGGATGCCGCCGAGGCGCTCGCCGAGCAGCTTGCGCATCGGGAGGTCCCGCCAGCCGAGGTTGGCGGAGAAGACCGCGATCCCGTTCTTCTCGTCGATCGTTCCCGGCACGGCGACGCCCGCCGCGAGGGGGGCGGCGCCGAACCGGGCGCGGCCCTCCCGCGCCAGGTCGTCGGCGAAGTCGAGGATGGTGGCGACGACGGCGTCGGGGCCGTGCTCCCGCCCGGTCGGTCGGCGTGCTTCGAAGAGCACCGAGCCGTCCTGGGCGACCAGCGCGGCTTTCATGCCGGTGCCGCCTACATCGAGTGCGATGACGTGCTTCACGGGGGACAGTTTCCCTTGGCCGGGTCTAAGAGGTCTAGTCCAGTTGCTCGATTGGTCTGGTCCTGAGAGGTGAGGTTTATCGCTCTTTGCAGCCTCCTGGGCGGTTTGGGTGGCGAAGCCGTTACCGGCCGTGCCGGGTGACGGGGGGTCAGCCGAGCACGATCGACCGGGTCAGGTTGCGCGGCGCGTCCGGGTCCAGGCCGCGGTGCTCCGCCAGCGCGACCGCCAGCCGGTGCACCCGGACCAGGTCGGCCAGCGGGTCGAGGCCGCCGGCGCCGGAGTCGGCCACCAGCCGGCCGCCGACCGCGGCGACCTCGTCGGCCAGGCCGGCCGGCAGCTCGCCGAACATCCAGGCGGCCCGGCCCGGGGCGGTGATCGAGATCGGGCCGTGCCGGTACTCCATCGCCGGGTAGGCCTCGGTCCAGGCGAGCGCGGCCTCGCGCATCTTCAGCCCCGCCTCCTGGGCCAGGCCGTTGGTCCAGCCCGCACCGAGGAAGGAGAGCTGCTCCAGCGCCACCAGCTCGTCCGGCACCCGCCAGGCGACCGCCCGCTCGGCGTCCGCGGCGGCGGCGGCGACGGTGCCGACCCCGGCCGGCAGGGCCTCCTCCAGCTCCAGGTGGGCGCGGAGCAGGGCGAGGACGGTGGTGGCGAAGCGGGTCTGCACCACCGAGCGCTCGTCGGCGAAGCCCAGGTCGACCAGGTGGCCGGCGGCCGCGGCCACCGGCTGGTCGACGCAGGCGGTGACCGCGGTGGTCGGCAGGTCGGTGCCGTCCAGCAGTCGCAGCACCTCGGTGGTGGTCCCGGAGCGGGTGATCGCCAGCACCCGGTCGTAGCGGCGGCCGGACGGGAACTCGGAGGCCGCGAAGGCGTCGGTCTCGCCGTGGCCGCCGGCCTCGCGCAGCGCGGCGTACGCCTGCGCCACGAACCAGGAGGTGCCGCAGCCGACCACGGCCACCCGCTCGCCCCGGCGCGGCAGGCCGGCCGGGCCGCTCGCCGCCAGCGCGGCGGCGGTGCGCCAGTTCTCGGGCTGGGTGGCGATCTCCTCGCCGGTCAGCGAACCGGTCGGGGTGTCGGTCGGGGACGGGTGCGGCATGGGTGCGGACTCCTTCGGCTGCCCGGGGACCGCGCACGGGAGCGGCTGCCCGCCGTGCGCAAAGCTGATTGATTTATAGCTGTTTCGAGCATGATTGCGCAATGAGGGGGGCTGGGCCCGGGTGTGCGAAGCTGTCCCGACCGGGCGCGGGGCGCGCGGGGCGAGCGCGGGAGGAGCAGGGACGGTGTCCAGGTACGAGCGGTGGAACGCGCTGCTGGAACTGCTGGCCGAGCACGGCAAGCTGGAGGTCGAGGAGGCCGCCGAGGCGCTGGAGGTCTCGGCCGCGACCATCCGCCGCGACCTCGACCAGCTGGCCCGCCAGCAGGTGCTCACCCGCACCCGCGGCGGCGCGGTGGCGCACGGCGTCTCCTACGACCTGCCGCTGCGCTACAAGACCGCCCGGCACGCCGACGCCAAGCAGCGGATCGGCGCGCTGGTGGCCGGCCTGGTCGCCCCCGGCGAGGTGGTCGGCCTCAACGGCGGCACCACCACCACCGAGGTGGCCCGGGCGCTGGCCGTCCGGCCCGACCTGGCCGAGCACCCCGAGAGCGGCCAGGGCCTCACCGTGGTCACCAACGCGCTGAACATCGCCAACGAGCTGGCCGTCCGTCCGCAGGTCAAGATCGTGGTCACCGGCGGCGTCGCCCGCCCCCAGTCGTACGAGCTGATCGGCCCGCTGGCCGCCCAGGTGCTCGGCGAACTCGCCCTGGACACCGCGGTGCTGGGCGTGGACGGGTTCGACGCCGGGCACGGCGCGACCGCCCACCACGAGGGCGAGGCGGCGGTCAACCGGCTGCTCGCCGAGCGGGCCCGGCGGGTGGTGGTGGCCGCCGACTCGTCCAAACTGGGCCACCGGGCCTTCGCCCGGATCTGCGGCCTGGAGGCGGTCGACACCCTGGTCACCGACGACCGGGTGCCGGACGGGCTGGCCGCCGCCTTCGCCGACGCCGGGGTGACCGTGCTGACCGCGTGAGCGGGTGCGGGGCGGGTGCGGACGCGGGCGTGCGTGCGGGACGGGGCGCAGGGGACGGGAGGGGCGGATCGGGGACGAAGTTGTCCGATTACCGGACGGTTGTGCAGTCCACGTTGCGCGTGGCGCAACAGGATCTGACACTTCGATAACTTCCGTCCCTAGAGGTCTGGACCACTGCTGTGGGTAACTGCCAGGGTCGCCGCTGTCACCCTCCCGAAGGCGGTCCCCCTTGAAGCGATCAGCGCTGATCCCTCTCTCCCTCGTCGGATGCCTGCTGGCGTCCGGCTGCGGCGTCCTCTCCGGCGGGGGCGGGGTGACGCTCAACCTGGTCGCCGCCGACTACGGCACCGACGAGGCCAGCAGCAGCGGCGTCTACTGGAACAAGGTCGCCAGGGACTTCGAGGCCGCCAACTCCGGCATCAAGGTGCACGTGGAGGTGGTCAGCTGGGACGACATCGACAAGCGGATCGCCGAGCTGATCGCCAAGGGCAAGACCCCCGACATCGTGCAGACCGGCGGCTTCGCCGACCAGGTCGCCGCCGACCGCCTCTACCCCGTCGGCGACGTGCTCTCGATGGAGACCCAGGCCAACCTGCTGAACTCCTTCAACCGCGCCGGGCAGGTGCTCGGCAGCCAGTACGGCATCCCGTTCATCTCCTCCAGCCGGGTGTTCGTCTACAACAAGACCGTCTTCGACAAGGCCGGCATCACCGCCCCGCCCACCACCTGGGAGGAGCTGCGCAAGGACGCCGACCTGATCAAGGCCAAGGTCCCCGGCGTCACCCCGTACGCGCTGCCGCTCGGCCCCGAGGAGGCCCAGGCCGAGTCGATGATCTGGGCGATGAGCGGCGGCGGCGAGATCTCCGACAGCGTCGGCAACTACACCATCGACAGCCAGGCCAACCGCGACACCTTCAAGTGGCTGCGCACCAACCTGGTCGACAAGGGCCTGACCTACGACGACCCCGGCAAGGTCAACCGCAAGGACGCCTTCAACGCCTTCGCCAAGGGCCAGGTCGCGATGCTCAACGGCCACCCCGCGCTGCTCAAGTCGGCGGCCGCGGCCGGCGTCCAGTACGGGACCGCGCCCATCCCGCGCCGGGCCAAGGACGTCAAGGAGGTCACCTTCGGCGTGGCCGACTGGCTGATGGCCTTCAAGGCGAACGGGCACCGGGCGGAGATCAAGAAGTTCCTCAACTTCACGCTCACCAAGAAGAACACCCTGGCCTTCGACGAGCAGTACAACATGCTGCCGGTCACCCAGGACACCCTCGACGACATGTCCGCCAACCCCGCGCACCAGGACCTCGCGCAGTTCCTGCAGAACCTGCCCACCGCCGACTTCTACCCGTACGGCGAACCCTCCTGGGACAAGGTCAGCAGCCTGATCAAGCAGAAGATGGGCGGAGCCGTGAAGGCCGGCGGCGACCAGGTGCTCGGCGAGCTGCAGACCGCCGCGGCGGCGGAGGCGTCCAAGAGCCGCCAGGGCTGACGGCGGAGGGGCATAGCCTGGGGGCATGGCCGAACTGACCGAACGCGACCGGGCGGTGCTGGAGCTGGAGGCCCGCGGCTGGCGGACCGCCGGCGCCAAGGAGCAGGCGATCCGGCAGGAGCTCGGCATCTCCGCCACCCGCTACTACCAGGTGCTCAACGCCCTGCTGGACCGGGCCGAGGCGCTCGCCCACGCCCCGGTCCTGGTCAACCGGCTGCGCCGGGTGCGCCAGCAGCGGCGCGACGCCCGCTGAGGAGTGTCGCGCCGATCACCGCCCACCACCGCCCGGCGGCCGGTAGCGTCGACGCCATGGGAATCGCCGAACAGATCACGACCCAGGCGGGGCGGACCGGACTGGCGGGCCTGCTCGCCGACCCGAAGTCGGCCGTCGTGGGACTCGACTTCGACGGCACGCTCGCCCCGATCGTCGCCGACCCCGAGCGGGCCCGCGCCCACCCGGGGGTCGTCCCGGCCCTCGGTGCGCTCGCCCCGCTGGTCGGCGCGGTCGTGGTGGTCACCGGTCGGCCCGCCGCGACCGCCGCCGCGTACGGCGGCTTCGCCGGCGCCCCCGGCCTGGAGCACCTCACCGTCCTGGGCCACTACGGCGCCGAGCGCTGGGACGCGGCGAGCAACGCCGTCACCGCCGCCCCGCCGCCGCCCGGGGTCGCCGCCGTCCGCGCCGAACTGCCCGCGCTGCTGCGCGAGCTGGGCGTGCCCGAGGGCACCTTCACCGAGGACAAGGAACGCGCCCTGGCCGTCCACACCCGGCGCGCCCCCGAACCGGACGCGCTGCTGGAGCACCTGCGCGGCCCGCTCGACGAGCTGGCGCGGCGGCACGGGCTGGTCGTCGAACCCGGCCGGATGGTCCTCGAACTGCGGCCGCCCGGCGTCGACAAGGGCGTCGCCCTCCGCGGCTTCCTGGCGGAACGGGACGCCGGGCCGGTGCTCTTCGCCGGCGACGACCTCGGCGACCTGGCCGCCTACGCGGAGGTCGACGCCCGCCGGGCGGACGGCCGACCCGGCGTGCTGGTCTGCAGCGGGCCGGTCACCGGCGAACCGCCGGTCGCCGCGCTCGCCGAGCGGGCGGACCTGGTGGTGGCGGGTCCGGCCGGGGTCGTGGACGTGCTGAACGGGCTGGCCGAACTGCTCACGGGCTGAGCGGACCGCCCGAGGGCCGGACGGACGCGCCACCGGGGGCGCGGGGATACCTCCCCGCGCCCCCGGTGGCGCGTTCTCAGAGCGCGTCGAGCTGGTCCAGGAACCACTGCTGGGGCGGCAGGGCGGTGGCCGCGGCGGCGAGCCGCTTGGAGCGGTCGGCGCGTTCGGCGGACGGCATGGCGAGGGCCTCGGCGAGCGCGTCGGCGGTGGCGATGACGTCGTACGGGTTGACGGTGATCGCGTCCTCGCCGAGCTCCGCGTGGGCGCCGGCCTCGCGGGACAGCACGAGCGCGCAGCCCCGGTCGGAGACCACCGGGACCTCCTTGGCGACCAGGTTCATGCCGTCGCGGATCGGGTTGACCAGGGCGACGTCGGCGAGCCGGTACGCGGCGAGGGAGCGCGGGAAGTCGTCGTCGACGTGCAGGATCAGCGGCTGCCAGTCGTCGGTGCCGAACTCGGCGTTGATCTCCTCGGCGATCCGCCGCACTTCGGCGGTGTAGTCGCGGTACTCGGCGAGGTCGGTGCGCGAGGGGTAGGCGAAGGCGACGTGGACGACGTTGCCGAGCCACTCGGGGCGGGTGCGCAGCAGGTGCCGGTAGGCGAGCAGGCCGCGGACGATGTTCTTGCTGAGCTCGGTGCGGTCGACCCGGACGACGGTGCGCCGGTCGCCGACGGCCGCGCGCAGGGCGGCGAGGCGTTCGTCGACGTCGGGCCGGTGGGCGCGCTCGCGCAGGAAGTCGGCGTCCGCGCCGAGGCCGTGCACGCCGAGCCGGGTGGTGCGGCCGGCGTGGGTGACGGTCAGCGCCTCGCGGTCGACGTCGGCACCGAGGACGGCCGCGCAGCAGTCGGCGAAGGCGAGCGCCCAGCGGCGGGTCAGGAAGGCGGCCCGGTCGGCGCCGAGGATGCCCTCCAGGACGGCGGCGGCGACGTCGTCGGGCAGCAGCCGGTAGTAGTCGGGCGGCGCCCACGGGGTGTGCGAGAAGTGGCCGATCCGCAGGTCCGGGCGGAGCCCGCGGAGCAGCGCGGGGGCCAGCGACAGGTGGTAGTCCTGCACCAGCACGGCCGCGCCGGGGGCGGCCTCGGCGGCCAGCGCCTCGGCGAAGGCGGTGTTGTAGGCGAGGTAGGCGGCCCACTCGGCGCGGAAGTCGGCGTCGAAGGCGGGCTGCACGGGTGTCTGGTAGAGCAGGTGGTGGACGAACCAGAGGGTCGAGTTGGCGACGCCGTTGTAGGCGCGGGCGAAGGTCTCCGGATCGATGTCCAGCATCCGGACGGCCTGTCCGCCGACGTCGTGACCGGCCAGGTCGAGCCGGCCGTCGGGGGCCTGCCGGGCGGCGGTGCGGTCGGCGTCGGAGAGCGCGGCGCAGACCCACACCGCGTTCGGGTCGTCGATCGCGGACAGCCCGGATACCAGGCCGCCGCCGCCTCTGCGGAGGGTCAGCGAACCGTCGTCCTCCGTGCGGAAGGACACCGGGCCGCGGTTGGAGGCCACCAGGATCGGGGCGGCTCCGGACTGCTGGGAGCGTTCGGACGCGTGATCGGCCATACAGCCAACCTTGCCGTGCGATCACCTGACCAAACCACTCGGCGCGGCCGGGGACGGGTGAACAGTGGGGGTCGCCCGGCGGGGGTCAGCGGTCGCGGTACTCCGGGACGGTGGTCATCGGGGGGCGCTCGGTGGCCGGGACGGGGTGGGTGCGGGGGGTGAAACCGTCGGCGGTGCGGGTGTACTGGGTGAGCAGGGGCCGGACCAGGTCGGGGTCGGCCTTGAGCCGGTGGGCGCGGTCCAGGCGTTCCAGGGCGGTGCGGTAGATGGTGGCGGCCATCCGGCCGAGGGCCTGGCCGTCCTGGTGGCGGTGGTGCCGGACGCCGACGTCGACCTGGGCCAGCGCGTCCAGGCCGGCCAGTTCGAGGGCGTCGACCAGCAGGCCGAGCTCGACGCCGTAGCCGGTCGGGAAGGGCAGCCGTTCCAGCAGGCCGCGGCGGGCCGCGTACTCGCCGCCGAGCGGCTGGACGAAGCCGGCCAGCTGCGGCCAGTGCAGGCTGAGCAGCGGGCGGGCGACGAGTTCGGTGACCCGGCCGCCGCCGGCCGGGACGACGGCGCCCCCGTCCTCGAAGGGGCGGTCGTACATGGCCTTGACCAGCTGCAGGGCGGGGTCGGTGAGCAGCGGGCCGATGATGCCGGAGACGAAGGCCGGGTCGAACTCGCGCAGGTCGGCGTCGACGAAGCAGACGATCGCGCCGCTGGTGGCGAGCAGCGAGCGCCACAGCACCTCGCCCTTGCCGGGTTCGGCGGGCAGCCGGGGCAGGATCGCGTCGCGGTGCACCACCCGGGCGCCGGCGGCGGTCGCGGCGGCGGCGGTGCCGTCCCGCGAGCCGGAGTCGACCACCAGCAGTTCGTCCACCAGCGGGACGCGTTCGACCAGCTCGGTGCGGATCGCGGTGACGATCGCGCCGACGGTGGACTCCTCGTCCAGCGCGGGCAGCACCACGCTGACCGTGCCCGCCGGGCCGGCCGCGCGCTTGGCGGCGAGCAGCAGGTCGAGCGGGCGGTCGGCGGCCGTCCACGAGCGGCGGCGCAGCCAGTCGGCGACCTCCGGCAGTACCCCGGGCTCTGGCTGCTCCGGCAAGTCTCGCTCCCTGTCTCGGTCCGTCTCGGGTGTCGGACGCGGGGTGGGTCCGCTCCGGCCTTCGGATACAGTCTTCGTATTGCGATCGTGCCTTCGCACGCGGGGGTCGCTCGCAGCGTACGACCACAACTTCACAGAGCTCATCCAGAGGGACTGAGGGAACGGCCCGTTGAAGTCCCGGCAACCCTCCCGCACGGCCAGCAGGCCCGGCGGGACAGGTGCCAATTCCGTCCCGGACGCGACCGCGCTCCGGGGAAGATGAGGAGAAAGGGCCTCGCCACCATGGCTGTTGACACCGCCGCACCCACCGCCGTCGACCTCGGTCCCGCCACCGCGCTGTCCTGTCGCGAGTGCGGCACCCGCTTCCCGCTCGGTCCGAGCTTCGCCTGTCTGGAGTGCTTCGGCCCGCTGGAGATCGCCTACGACTACACGGGCTACGACGCCGAGGAGCTGCGCAAGCGGATCGAGGCCGGCCCGGCGTCGATCTGGCGCTACGCCCCGCTGCTGCCCGTCCCCGCCGACGTGGCCGGCAAGCCGAACCTGAACCCGGGCTGGACCCCGCTGGTCAAGGCCGACAACCTGGGCCGCGAGCTGGGCTTCACCGGCCAGCTGTACGTCAAGGACGACTCGGGCAACCCGACCCACTCCTTCAAGGACCGGGTGGTGGCCTGCGCGATCGAGGCCGCCCGCGCCTTCGACTTCACCACGCTCTCCTGCTCCTCCACCGGCAACCTGGCCGGCGCGGTGGGCGCCGCGGCCGCCCGGGCCGGCTTCAAGTCCTGCGTGTTCATCCCGCACGACCTGGAGCAGGGCAAGGTCGTGATGGCCGGCGTCTACGGCGGCGAGCTGGTCGGCATCGACGGCAACTACGACGACGTGAACCGCTTCTGCTCCGAGCTGATCGGCGACCCGGCCGGCGAGGGCTGGGGCTTCGTGAACGTCAACCTGCGCCCGTACTACGGCGAGGGTTCGAAGACCCTGGCGTTCGAGATCTGCGAGCAGCTCGGCTGGCGGCTGCCCGACCAGATCGTCATCCCGATCGCCTCCGGCTCCCAGCTCACCAAGATCGACAAGGGCCTGCAGGAGCTGATCAAGCTCGGCCTGGTCGAGGACAAGCCGTACAAGATCTTCGGCGCCCAGGCCGAGGGCTGCTCCCCGGTCTCCGCCGCCTTCAAGGCCGGCCGCGACGTGATCAAGCCGGTCAAGCCGGACACCATCGCCAAGTCGCTGGCGATCGGCAACCCGGCCGACGGCCCGTACGTGCTGGACATCGCCCGCCGCACCGGCGGCGCGGTCGAGGACGTCACCGACGCCGAGGTGGTGGAGGCGATCAAGCTGCTCGCCCGCACCGAGGGCGTCTTCGCCGAGACCGCGGGCGGCGTCACCGTCGGCGTGCTGAAGAAGCTGGTCGAGACGGGCCAGCTGGACCCGTCCAAGGAGACCGTCGCGATCAACACCGGCGACGGCCTGAAGACCCTCGACGCGGTCGCCGACGCCGGCATGACCGCCGTGATCCGCCCGACGCTGGAGTCCTTCCGCGCCGCCGGTCTCGCCACCGCCTGACACCCCCACGCCCCACGCCCCACGCCACGCCCGAGGAGCAGCCCATGAGCGCCAACGTCCGCATCCCGACCATCCTGCGCACCTACACCGGCGGCGCCGCCGAGGTGACCGCCGAGGGCGCCACCCTGTCCGCCGTGATCGCGGACCTGGAGGCGAACCACGCCGGCATCGCCGCCCGCCTGCTGGACGACACCGGCAAGCTGCGCCGCTTCGTCAACGTGTACGTGAACGACGACGACGTGCGCTTCGCCGAGGGCCTGGAGACCGAGATCAAGGACGGCGCCTCGGTGTCGATCATTCCGGCGGTGGCCGGCGGCTGCTGACCGGCCCGCATTCCCGCGGCCGCCGTTTGGTTCGGAATTCAATTTCCGACCCGGACGGCGGCCTCGCGCGTACCGGGGGTCATTCGCGCGCCCCGGCCGACGGCCCGTTTACCTGCGGTTTTCCACCGGGTGGGCCGCCGGAATTCCTCCGGAGCGGAAGGAGTAGAGTGCCGGACGAGGCCGTTCCCCTCCCCGGCCCGGTTGAATCCTCGTTTTCCGCACCGCGCCCCGCCCGTGCAGGATCCCCGTCCGCCCCGCCTTCGTCCGTGCGCCGAGACGCGTGCCGGACGGACCGCCGCCCGTTCTGTCGGGCCGCCGTCAGAATTGTTCCGGCGTTTTGCGGCGACGCGTCCGTTATGTCCCGTGGCAATTGTCGGCGGATGCTCCTTTCGCCCCGTCATATCCCTGGCCCGGCACGGACTTTCCCCGGAAATTGGGCCTGTTGCAGAGGGCGCATATCCGGATACATTCAGCCGCGACAGAGGCTGCGCCGTACGGGGGGGAGTCCCCAGGCCGGCCTTCCAGACCTCCGGGTCCGCGTCCCGCGGATCTCTGAAGGGCCAGCACAGCACAAGGGGAGTTCGCAATGGCTCAGGGCACCGTCAAGTGGTTCAACGCCGAGAAGGGCTACGGCTTCATCGCGGTCGACGGTGGAGCGGACGTGTTCGTCCACTACAGCGCGATCCAGATGGACGGCTACCGCACCCTGGAAGAGGGCCAGCGGGTCGAGTTCGAGATCTCGCAGGGTCAGAAGGGTCCGCAGGCCGACATGGTCCGGGCCGCCGGCGCCTGAGGGCCCGGTAGACCGCACGCACCGAACCGCGGGCCCGTCCCGACGCCAACGGCGTCCGGGGCGGGCCCGTCGGCTTCCCCGGGGCGTCGCGGACCCGCCCGCGCGCGGGGCGGTGCGGGGCCCGATGGGCTTGCACTCGACACCCGAGAGTGCTAATCATTGGCGTTAGCACTCACAGTGTGAGAGTGACAAACGGACCGGGCCGGTGAGGCCCCGGAAGCGGTAGGGGAAGGGACCCCCGCTCTCCTGGGCCGTCCGTCGCGGGCACCCCTTGGTCCGAGCAGTCGACCGTGTCCCGGAGGACCACTTCTGATGGCCAAGATCATCGCCTTTGACGAGGAAGCCCGCCGCGGCCTTGAGCGTGGCATGAACCAGCTTGCCGACGCCGTGAAGGTCACGCTCGGCCCCAAGGGTCGCAACGTCGTCCTGGAGAAGAAGTGGGGCGCCCCCACGATCACCAACGACGGTGTCTCCATCGCCAAGGAGATCGAGCTCGAGGACCCGTACGAGAAGATCGGCGCCGAGCTGGTCAAGGAGGTCGCCAAGAAGACCGACGACGTCGCGGGTGACGGCACCACCACCGCCACCGTGCTCGCCCAGGCGCTCGTCCGCGAGGGTCTGCGCAACGTCGCCGCCGGCGCCAACCCGATGGCCCTCAAGCGCGGCATCGAGAAGGCCGTCGCCGCCGTCTCCGACCAGCTGCTGGCCCAGGCCAAGGACGTGGAGACCAAGGAGCAGATCGCCTCCACCGCCTCCATCTCGGCCGCCGACACCCAGATCGGCGAGCTCATCGCCGAGGCCATGGACAAGGTCGGCAAGGAAGGCGTCATCACCGTCGAGGAGAGCAACACCTTCGGCCTGGAGCTCGAGCTCACCGAGGGCATGCGCTTCGACAAGGGCTACATCTCCGCCTACTTCGCCACCGACCTGGAGCGCATGGAGGCGAGCTTCGAGGACCCGTACATCCTCATCGCCAACTCCAAGATCTCCTCGGTCAAGGACCTCCTCCCGCTGCTGGAGAAGGTCATGCAGAGCGGCAAGCCGCTCGTCATCATCGCCGAGGACGTCGAGGGCGAGGCCCTCTCGACCCTGGTCGTGAACAAGATCCGCGGCACCTTCAAGTCCGTCGCCGTCAAGGCCCCGGGCTTCGGCGACCGCCGCAAGGCCATGCTCGGCGACATCGCCATCCTGACCGGCGGCACCGTGATCTCCGAGGAGGTCGGCCTCAAGCTCGAGAACGCGGGCCTGGACCTGCTCGGCACCGCCCGCAAGGTCGTCATCACCAAGGACGAGACCACCATCGTCGACGGCGGCGGCGACAGCGACCAGGTCGCCGGCCGGGTCAACCAGATCCGCGCCGAGATCGAGAACTCCGACTCGGACTACGACCGCGAGAAGCTCCAGGAGCGCCTCGCCAAGCTGGCCGGCGGCGTGGCCGTCATCAAGGCCGGCGCGGCCACCGAGGTCGAGCTCAAGGAGCGCAAGCACCGCATCGAGGACGCGGTGCGCAACGCCAAGGCCGCCGTCGAGGAGGGCATCGTCGCCGGTGGTGGCGTCGCCCTGCTGCAGGCCGGTGTCGCGTTCGAGAAGCTGGAGCTGGAGGGCGACGAGGCCACCGGTGCCAACATCGTCCGCGTGGCCCTGGAGGCCCCGATCAAGCAGATCGCGACCAACGCCGGCCTCGAGGGCGGCGTCGTGGTCGAGAAGGTCCGCAACCTGCCCGCCGGCCACGGCCTGAACGCCGCGACCAACGAGTACGTCGACCTGGTCGCCTCCGGCATCATCGACCCGGCCAAGGTCACCCGCTCCGCCCTGCAGAACGCCGCCTCCATCGCGGCGCTGTTCCTCACCACCGAGGCCGTCATCGCCGACAAGCCGGAGAAGGCCGCCGCGGCCGCCGGTGGCGGCATGCCGGGCGGTGACATGGACTTCTGATCCTCCGGGATCCGGCGTTCCACGCGTTCGCTCGTGAGGGCGGCCTCCTTCGGGAGGCCGCCCTCACGGCGTTCTCGCCGGCCCCACCCCTCGTGGGACGCTCGGGACGCGGACCGGGGCGCCGGAGGAGCCGGACGTCCCGGACCCGCCCGTGACGGACGCCGTCGCGCTGCCGGCGCCGTTCGACCTCGGGCCGGAGACGACGGGCCTCCCGCTGCCGTAGCGGAGTGCGGGACAATGGGCGGATGGCCAGTTCCGACATCGAAGCCGCCCTGCACAACGCGCGGGCGCTGATCCTCGCCGACCTGACCGCCCGCGACGTCGCCGAGGCGGCGATCGTGTCGTTGGTGGAGGACGCCGTCACGCACCGGCGGTGGTGGCTGGAGCAGTGGCCGGCGGGGTGCGAGTTCGTGCTGGGGTTGATCGCGCAGGACGTGCAGGACGCGCTGCTGGAGTCGTACGGGCGGTGGCCGCTGTGCACCGCGTGCGCCGAGGAGGAGGACGACCCGCACGCGCTGGGGGTGGAGCCGGAGCTGGGGGCGGACCCGCACTGGGTGTGCGGGAAGCGCGGCGTGGTGGTGGCGCGGGTCGGGGAGCTGGCGTGACCCCCGCCGGTTCGGCTGACCGCCGGACCGCCGGACCGCCGGACCGGCTGACCGGCTGACGGGCTGACGGCGGCCGGGCCGGCGGGTGCGGGAGGCGTGCGGCTGGCCCTCCCGCTCAGCCCTCCAGTTCGGCCAGTTCGGCGTGCATGTTGGCGCGGGCCCGGGCGTCGTAGCGCGCGTGCGCCTCGGGGGTGCGGTAGAGCGCGGGCAGCGCGAGGAGTTGGCGCAGGACCTCGGCGCGCCCCGCGCGGAAGGCGTCCGGGGGGACGAAGGAGTACTCGTCGCGGACTGCGGCGGCGTACGCGGCGTACGCCTCGGGCCGGGCGCCGAGGACCGCCAGGTCGGCGTCGCAGAGCACCTCGCCGTTGCGGTCGCCGGGGGCGGGGTGGTGGGTGACGGTGAGCCGGACCAGACGGTCGACCTCGTGGACGAGCGGTTCTGGCAGGCCGGCCTCGCGCAGGGCGCGGCAGGCGAGGGCGGCGCTGCGCTCCTCGTTCTCGGAGCGGTCGGGCCGGTAGACGGCGTCGTGGAACCAGGCGGCGAGCCGGACGGCGTCGGGGTCGTCGGCGTGGGCGGCGAGTTCGTCGACCCGGTCGAGGACGGCTTCCAGGTGGGTGGTGGTGTGGTACCGGCGCTGCGGCTCGGCCCAGCGGGCGAGCAGGTCGCGGGCGTAGGGCTCGGGGTCGGCGGTGGCGCCGCAGCGGGTGAGCAGGTCGTGCCAGCGAGCGGACAGCGATGCGGTCATGGCGTTCATTCTGCTCCCGTCGGTGCGGCGGTCCGCCATGCCCTAGCCTATATGTAGTTCACCGACTTATGACGCACACTTGAGTAGTTCGCGTCCGGCGGCTATACATACTCGGTATGCAACACGTTCCGCTGTTCCGAGGGGGAGCCATGACCGGATCGAACGCGCAGGCCGTCCTGCGCCTGGAGGGGGTCGGCCGCACGCACGGCCGGGGCGCGGCCGAGGTGCACGCGCTGCGCCGGGTCGACCTGGAGCTGCGGGCCGGGGAGTTCCTGGCCGTGATGGGGCCGTCCGGCTCCGGCAAGTCCACCCTGCTCGCGCTGGCCGGCGGCCTGGACCGTCCCTCCACCGGCCGGGTGCTGGTCGAGGGCGCCCCGCTGGAGGGCCTGAGCCGGGCCGGTCTGGCGGACGTCCGCCGCCGCTCGGTCGGCTACGTGTTCCAGTCCTACAACCTGCTGCCGTCCCTGACCGCCGCCGAGAACATCGCGCTGCCACGGGAGTTGGAGGGCATCGGGGCCCGCACCGCCCGCGCCGAGGCGCTCGCCGTGCTCGCCGAACTCGGCATCCCCGAACTCGCCGACCGCTTCCCCGAGGACATGTCCGGCGGCCAGCAGCAGCGCGTCGCGATCGGCCGGGCGCTGTCCGGCGAGCGCCGACTGGTGCTCGCGGACGAACCGACCGGCGCGCTCGACTCGGTGACCGGCGAGGCCGTGCTGCAGGTGCTGCGGGCCCGCTGCGACGCCGGAGCGGCCGTCATGATGGTCACCCACGACGCCGGCCACGCCGCCTGGGCGGACCGGGTCGTCCGGCTCCGCGACGGCCTGATCGCCGAGGACGGCCGCACCGCCGAAGCGGCGGTCCGCCGGTGAGCGCCCTGCGGGCGGTGCTGCGGATCGCGCGCCGCGACGCCTGGCGGGCCAAGGGCCGCAGCGCCCTGGTCGCCGCGATGATCGCGCTGCCGGTGCTCGGCGCGACCGGCGTCGACGTGGTGCACCGCAGCGGCCAACCCACCGCCGAACAGCGCGCCGACCGCCTGATGGGCCGCGCCGACGGCCTGGTCGGCGCCTACGACCCGGGCCGGACGATCGAACAGGCGGTCTTCCCCGCCGACGGCGTCCGCACCTTCCCGCAGCGCCCCGACGCCGCGCCCAGCCGCGAACAGCTCCGCGCCGCCGGCACCGAACCCGCCGCGCTGCTCGGCGAGCTGCTGCCGCCCGGCAGCGTCCTCACCCCGGCCCGCACCGGCCCCGTCGCGGCCGTGCGCAGCCGGGACGGCCTGGCCGCCACCGACACCTTCGAGGCCGACCTGACCGGACGGCTCTGGCAGGGCCGGATCGACCTGGTGGCCGGCCGGGCCCCCGCCGCCCCGCACGAGGCCGCCGCCACCCGCGGCCTGCTGGACGCCACCGGTCTGCGGATCGGCGACACCGTCACCGTCCGCGGCCTGGAGTCCACCCCGTTCACCCTGACCGGCGCCGTCGAGCACCCCGGCGACCTGGACGCCGTCGAACTCGTCGCCCGCCCCGGCGAGCTGTACCGGCAACTCGACGAGGCCCAGGCCGCCGCCGGACTCGCCCCGCAGACCCCGTCCGCCGAACAGGCCGCCGCCCGCAAGGCCGCCTGGCTGGTCACCCTGCCCGCCGGGGCGACGCTCGGCTGGGACCGGGTGCGCGAACTCAACGCCCACGGCTACACCCTGGCCAGCCGTCAGGTCGCCGTCGACCCGCCCGCCGAGGCACTCGCCCGGCAGGAGGCCGTCGGCGCCGCGGACGAGCGCGAACGCCGCGTGATGACCGCCGCCACCACCGCCGCGATGGCCCTGCTCGAAGTCGCCCTGCTGGCCGGCCCCGCGTTCGCCGTCGGCGCCCGCCGGGCCCGCCGCCAACTCGCCCTGCTCGGCGCGGCCGGCGGCCGCCCCGGACACGTCCGGGCCGTGGTGCTCGGCGGCGGCCTGGTGCTCGGCGCGGTCGGCGCCGCCGCCGGATCCCTGCTCGGCGTCGGCCTGGTCGCCGCCCTGCGCCCGTGGATCGAGGAGTGGGGCGGCAGCCGGTTCACCGGCCTCGCGCTGCGCCCCGCCGAACTGCTCGCGATCGCCGCCGTCGGTGTCGCCACCGCCCTGCTCGCCGCCCTGCTGCCCGCCCTCCAGGCCGGCCGCCGCGAGGTGCTGGCCGGACTCACCGACCGCGACCCGGCCCGCCGCACCTCCCGCCGCACCCCGCTGCTCGGCCTCGCCGCCGTCCTCGGCGGCGCCGCGCTCGCCCTGTACGGGGCGGTCGCCGGACCGGTCGCCGGACCGCCCGTGCTCGCCGGGCTGAGCGTGCGCACCCTCGCCGTGCTCGGCGGCGCCGTGCTCGCCGAACTCGGCCTGCTGCTGTTCACCCCGCTGCTGCTCGCCCTGCTCGGCCGGCTCGCCCACCGCCTCCCGGTCGGCCCCCGGCTCGCCCTGCGCGACGCCGCCCGGCACCGCTCGCGCACCGCGCCCGCCGTCGCCGCCGTCCTCGCCGCGGTGGCCGGCGCCGTCGCGGTCGGCGTGCACTCCACCGGCGCCGAGGTCCAGGACCGCGCGGCCTACCGGCTGGAACAGCCCGTCGGCGCCGTCCGCCTCACCCTGCACGGCGACGGCGACACCATGCCGCAACTGCGCGCCGCCCTGCCGCAGGACCTGCCCGACCTCGGCGAGCGCGCCGACCTCTACCAGGCCGAGTACGTGTTCTGCGAGGGCTGCCTGGGCGTCGTGTACGCCGAGGGCGGGCAGCGCTACGGCGAGAACGTCGCCGTCCCCGCCGTGGTCGGCGACCCCACCGTGCTGCACAACCTGCTCGCGCTGCGCGACCAGGACGCCGACCGCGCGCTGCTCGCCGGGAAGGCCGTCGTCACCGACCCCGCCTACCTGCACGACGGACGGGCCGTGCTGCGGATGCAGGGCAACGGCGGCGAGGTCAGGGAACTCCGGGTCGACGCGCTGCTGGTCGAACGCCCCGCCGGGCAGCGGTACACGCCGCTGGTGGTCGCCCCCGAGACGGTCCGCCGCCTCGGCCTGCGGGTCGCCCCGGCCGGCGCGGTCTGGCTGCCGTCCGCGCCGATCGGCGAACGGGCCGAGCAGCGCGCCGCCGCGACCGTCGCCCGGCTCGCCCCGCACGCCGAGTTCGGCGTCGAACGCGGCTACAGTCCGCAGGGCAGCACCGTCCGGATCGCGCTCGGCGGCTTCGCCGCGCTGGTCGTGCTCGGCGCCGCCGTGGTCTCCACCGCGCTCGCCGCCGCCGACGCCCGCCGCGAACGGGCCCTGCTCTCCGCGATCGGCGCCCGCCCGCGCACCCGGCGCACCGTCGCCGGACTCCAGGCCGGACTGATCACCCTGCTCGGCGCCCTGCTCGGCACCGTCAGCGGCTTCGTCCCCGCCTTCGCCCTGCTCCGCTCCCGCGCCTCCGGCGTGCTCGGCGGCCCCGCGGTCAGCCCCGCGGACGCCCCCTGGCCGACGATCGCCCTGCTCGCCCTGGGCCTGCCGCTGCTGGCCGGCCTCCTCGGCGCGCTGCGGCGGGACGACCCGGCGGGGTGGCGGGGGTAGCGGCGGACCGGCCGCCGGGAGGGGCGGCGGGGGGTG
This sequence comes from Kitasatospora sp. NPDC015121, assembly GCF_055562955.1. NCBI lineage: Bacteria > Bacillati > Actinomycetota > Actinomycetes > Kitasatosporales > Streptomycetaceae > Kitasatospora > Kitasatospora sp. NPDC015121. The sequence goes on along the minus strand of NZ_JBVHEH010000017.1, from coordinate 101,423 downwards.
GCGCGGATAGGACGGTCGACGATATATGTAGTCGTATGACAGAACGCGCCCTGCAGGAGCCCACCCTGCTGTTGCTCACCGCCCTCGCGGACGCCCCCCGGCACGGGTACGCGCTGATCCAGGAGGTCGACGCGATCTCCGGGGGCCGGGTGAGGATGCGCACCGGCACCCTGTACGGCGCGCTCGACCGGCTGCTCCAGCAGGGCCTGATCGAGGTCGCCGCGGAGGAGATCGTCGACGGCCGGGCCCGCCGGACGTACGCGCTGACCGACGGCGGGCGGGAGCTGCTCGCCGCCGAGGCGGAGCGGCTGCGTTCGGTCGCGGCCGAGGCGCAGCGCCGGCTCGGCGGGGCCGGCGCACCCCGGGGGGTCACCGCGTGAGCGCCGTCGTTCCCGGCGGGCACCGCAGCGGCGTGGCGCTGCGGACCGTCCTCGCGCTGTACCCCGCGCGCTACCGCCGGGACCGGGGCGCCGAGCTCGCCGAGGTGTTCGCCGACACCACCGCCGGAGCCGGCCGCCTCGCCACCGTCCGCGAGGCGTTGGACCTCGCCGCGTACGGCCTGCGGCTGCGCACCGGGCTCACCGCGACCGCGCTCGGCGGCCGGCTGCTGGCCGTCGCCGCCCCGCTGCTGGCCGGGGCGCTGGCCGGGCAGGTGGCGCTGCCGGGCGACATGCGGTTCTGGCGGGTCGGGGCGGTGGCCCGGGCCGGGTTCGACGTGCCGTGGCAGCAGCTGCCCGACGGTCTCGCGCTGCTGGGCCTGACCGTGGTGCCGGTGCTGCTGGCCCTCGCCGCGGCGCTCGGCGCCTGGCGGGCCGCGCGGACGCTGGCCGGGACGGTGGTGCTGCTCGGCGCCGTCCGGCTCGCCGTCGCGGCGGTCGTCGCCCCCGACGGCTGGCTGCTGCTCCTGGACGCCACCGCCCTGCTGCCCTACCTGGCCGCGGGCGCGATGGTCCTGGCCGCCCCCGCCGAGCTGCTGGAGCGGCCGGGCCGGTTGCTGGTCGCGGTCGGCGCGGGCGCGGGCCTGCTGGTGACGCGGGCCCACGGTGGTTACAGCAGCTGGTACTTGATGGAGCACTGGCTGCCGCCGCTGCTCCTGCTCGCCCCGCTGCTGCTGCTGGTGCTGTGCGCCGCCCGGGGGCGGCTGCTGCCCGCGGCGGTCGGTCTGGCGGTGCTGCCGCTGACCGCCTGGTTCAGCCTGTTCAGCCTCTGGGAGGAGGTCGGCGGCGTCTGGCGGTTGGCGCCGCTGACGGCGGTCGGCGCGGGCGGGCTGTGGCTGGCCGGGCGGGTGCTGGCGGGCCGTCAGGGCGGGCGGCGGACGCCGGCCGGGGCGGTAACGGGACGAACGGGACGCTAACGGGGGAGGAAGCGCGGCCGAACGGCGGCGGGGGCTCGCCCGGAACCGGTCGATGTGGCAGGCTGTCGAATATGTCTAGACCAATGTTCGAAGTCATCGCGCTGACCCCCCAGGACGCCCGGGCCGCCGAGTCGGGCGGCGCCGACCGCCTCGAACTGGTCACCGACATGGCCGCCGACGGGCTCACCCCGTCGGTCGAGGACTTCGCCGCGATCCGCGCCGCCGTCGGCATCCCGCTGCGCGTCATGCTCCGCGTCCGCGACGGGTTCACCCCGGGCGACCTCGACGCGCTGCTGGCCCGCACCGCCGCGCTGCGGGCCGAGGGCGCCGAGGAGTTCGTGCTCGGCTTCCTCACCCCGGACGGCGCGGTCGACCTGGCCGCGACCCGGGCCGTCGCCGAGGCCGTCGACGGCTGCCGCTGGACCTTCCACCGGGCGATCGACCACAGCGCCGACCGCTCCGAGGTCCGCGCCGCCGTCGCCGACCTGCCCGGCCTCGACACCTTCCTGACCTCCGGCGCGGCGGCCGGCGTCGACGCCGGCCGCGAGGTGCTGGTCGGCGAGCTCGCCAAGGCCGGCGAGCCCGGCTACCGCCAGCGGATCCTGGTCGGCGGCGGCCTGCGCGCCGAGCACGTCCCCGAGCTGCTGGCCGCGGGCCTCGACGCCTTCCACATCGGCGGCGCGGTCCGCGCGGGCGGCTGGGCCGGTGCGGTCGACCCGGCGAAGGTCGCCGAGTGGCGGGCCCTGATCGGGGGCTGAACCGGCGGCGGGCGGCCGCCAGGCACCCGGCAGGATCGTTCGACGGCGCGCTGCGCCGTCCTGCGTCGCGATCCTGCCCGGCGCCTGGCGGCCGTCCGTCTCCGCCCGCCCGCCAGGCGTCCGTCCGCCCGTCAGCCCAGCTCGGCCGGCAGCGGCTCCGCGTGGAGCACCGTCAGCCCGGAGACCGCGCGGGTCAGCGAGACGTAGAGGCGGCGCAGGCCGGTGCGGTGGTCGGGTTCGCCGGCGACGATCGCGGCGGGTTCGTCGAGGACCACGTGGTCGTACTCGAGGCCCTTGGCGAGCGAGGCCGGGACGAGGGTGAGGCGGGCCTCGGCGGTGGTCTCGGTGCCAGGGTCGAGGAAGGGCAGCCCGGCGCCGCCGAGCGCCTCGGCGAGGGCCGGGATCCGGGCGTCCGCCGCGATCAGGCCGACCGAGCCCTCGTGCCGCAGCGCGGCCCGGCAGGCGTCCAGGACGGCGGCGTCGAGCCCGTCCGGGACGTGCCGCAGGGCGAGCGAGCCGGGCAGGTCGCGGACGGAGGTGGCGGGGGCCAGGCCGGGGGCGATCGCGGGCAGCAGCCGGGAGGCGTAGGCGATGACCTCGCCGGGGACGCGGAAGCCCTGGGTGAGCTCCTCGACGTGCGCGCCGTCCTTGCCCAGGTGGTGCAGGGCCTCCGGCCAGCTGCCGGTGGCCCACGGGGTGGTGCCCTGGGCGAGGTCGCCGAGGACGGTCGCGGAGCCGGTGGTGCAGCGGCGGCCGACGGCCCGGTACTGCATGGGGGAGAGGTCCTGGGCCTCGTCGACGACGACGTGGCCCAGCGAGGGGGTGCGGTGCACCAGGTCGGCGGCCTCGTCGATCAGGACGGCGTCGGCGGCGGACCAGGGCGCGGTGCGGGCGGAGCGCGGCGGCCTGGCCCAGAGCAGGGCGGCCTGCTCCTCGCCGTCCAGGATCCCGTCGGCGGCGGTGGCGAGGAACCCCGGGTCGCTGAGCAGCCGGTGCACCAGCTTGACCGGGTCGACGGCGGGCCAGCACGCCTTGACGGTGGCCTTGACCGCGGCGTTGCGGGCGACGGCGTCCTGCACCCGGTCGTCGGGGGCCTCGCCGCCCTGCTCCATCTTGACCAGGACGGCGTGCGCGATGCGCTGCGGCAGGGCCTCCAGGGCGGCGCCGTAGCGGATCTCGCGGGCCATCAACTCCCGGACGATCTCTTCGAGTTCGTACGCGGGAACCCGCCAGCGCCGGGAGCCGCGGACCACCACGCAGGGCTCGGTGGGCAGGGTGATCCCGGCCCGGACGGCGTTGCGCAGGACGGCGGCCATCCGGGCATCGCCCTTGATCCGGGCGGTGCCGGCGCTGTCGGTGCCGCGGACCTCGACGTGGCCGACCAGCTCCTGCACGGTGGCCTGGGCGACGTCCAGCTCGCCGAGCGCGGGCAGCACCTGCTCGATGTACTGGAGGAAGGAGCGGTTCGGGCCGACCACCAGGGTTCCGGTGCGGGCCAGCCGCTCGCGGTGCGCGTACAGCAGGTAGGCGACGCGGTGCAGGCCGACGGCGGTCTTCCCGGTGCCGGGGGCGCCCTGGACGCAGACGGTGCCGGTGACGTCGGCGCGGACGATCTCGTCCTGCTCGGGCTGGATGGTGGCGACGATGTCGCGCATCGGACCGACGCGGGGCTTCTCGATCTCGGCGGCGAGCAGCGCGGAGCGGCTGTCGGCCTCGTCCGGGTCGGAGAGGTTCTCGTCCTCGTAGGCGGTCAGGTCGCCGCCGGTGTAGCCGAAGCGGCGGCGCTTGGCGACGTCCATCGGCTCGGTGCGGCTGGCCCGGTAGAACGGCTGGGAGACCGGGGCGCGCCAGTCGATCACCATCGGGTCGCCGTCCGCGTCGTGCACGTGGCGGCGGCCGATGTAGAAGCGCTCGCCGCCGCCGCCCTCGGACTCGGCCTCGCTGACCGCGTGCAGGTAGTCGAGGCGGCCGAAGAACAGCGGGGTGTGCGCGAGGTCGGCGAGGGCCCTGATCCGCTCGTCCACCTGCTTCTGCAGCACCTGGGCGGACACCCAGGTGCCGGCGACGTCGCGCAGGTCGAGCGCCTCGACGTCCTCGCGCATCGCCTTCAGGGCGGCCCGGGAGGCGGCCAGGTGGGAGCGTTCGCGGCCGAGCGGATCGGTGGCGCTGGCGCTGGCGGTGGTGGCGGTGGCGCTGGTGGCTCCGGCTGGGGTGGCCTCGGCCTCGGTGGAGGTGGGGGAGTGCACGGCGGACCTTCCCGGCCGCCCGGCTGGAGGGGGCGGCGGACTCGTCTTGGCTCACGGTGAAGGACACCGGCCGGTTGCCGAGCGGCCGGTACTCCCACGGCTGCCGACGGCACTGGCACCACGGTTCGGGAGGGGCAGACGGACGATCCTAGACCCGGCGCCGTCCGGGGGCGAATCCTTTTCCGTCGCGGTTCCCGGGGTTCCCCCTGGTACCGGGGTGGGGGGCGGGTACGCCCGGAGGACGAGACGGGCCGCCCCGGCCCCGGGTCTTTCGGCCGATGTGCCCGACCGGCTCGTGAACATACCGTGGAGACATGACGACCGAACGAGTGAACCCGCAGGCCAACGGCGTCCACGGTGCCCACCGGGCCGAGGAACGCCGCCGCCACCCGGTGGCCAACGCCGTCCGCAACGTCGGGATCGTGCTCGACACCGCCGCGCGCGTCCTGTTCCTCGGGCGCGACGGCGTCAAGCTCTAGCCGACCCCTCCGCGTCCTACAGGTCGTCGGCGTCGACGATCCGGTAGGCGTAGCCCTGCTCGGCCAGGAAGCGCTGGCGGTGCGCGGCGAAGTCCTGGTCGACGGTGTCCCGGGCGACCACCGAGTAGAAGTGCGCCGCGTGCCCGTCCGCCTTCGGGCGCAGCACCCGGCCCAGCCGCTGGGCCTCCTCCTGGCGGGAGCCGAAGGTGCCCGAGACCTGGATCGCGACGGTGGCCTCCGGCAGGTCGATCGAGAAGTTCGCGACCTTCGAGACCACCAGCACGCCGATCTCCTTCGACCGGAACGCGTCGAACAGCTTCTCCCGCTGCGCGTTCGAGGTCTCGCCCTTGATCACCGGGGCGTCGAGCGCCTCGCCGAGCTCGTCCAGCTGGTCGATGTACTGGCCGATCACCAGGGTCTGGTCGCCCGCGTGCTTCTCCACCAGCCGCTCCACCACCCGGCGCTTGGTCGCCGTGGTCGAGCAGAACCGGTACTTCTCCTCCGGCTCGGCCGTCGCGTACGCCAGCCGCTCCGAGTCGGTCAGCGTCACCCGGACCTCGCAGCAGTCGGCGGGCGCGATGTAGCCCTGCGCCTCGATCTCCTTCCACGGGGCGTCGAACCGCTTCGGGCCGATCAGCGAGAACACGTCGCCCTCCCGGCCGTCCTCGCGCACCAGCGTCGCGGTCAGGCCGAGCCGGCGGCGGGCCTGCAGGTCGGCGGTGAACTTGAACACCGGCGCGGGCAGCAGGTGCACCTCGTCGTACACCACCAGGCCCCAGTTGCGGGCGTCGAACAGCTCCAGGTGCGCGTACACGCCCTTCCGCTTGGTCGTCATCACCTGGTACGTGGCGATGGTGACCGGGCGGATCTCCTTGCGGGTGCCGCTGTACTCGCCGATCTCGTCCTCGGTCAGCGAGGTGCGCTTCACCAGCTCGTGCTTCCACTGCCGGGCCGAGACGGTGTTGGTCACCAGGATCAGCGTGGTCGACTTGGCCTCCGCCATCGCCGCCGCGCCCACCAGCGTCTTGCCCGCGCCGCACGGCAGCACCACCACGCCCGAGCCGCCGTGCCAGAAGCCGTCCACCGCGTGCCGCTGGTACGGGCGCAGCTGCCAGCCGTCCTCGCGCAGGTCGATCGGGTGCGCCTCGCCGTCCACGTACCCGGCGTGGTCCTCGGCCGGCCAGCCGAGCTTCAGCAGCACCTGCTTGACCTGCCCGCGCTCCGACGGGTGCACCACCACGGTGTCCGGGTCGACCCGGGCCCCCACCAGCGGGGCCATCTTCTTCGAGCGCAGCACCTCCTCCAGCACCGGCCGGTCGGTGGTGGTCAGCACCAGCCCGTGCACCGGGTGCTTCTGCAGCTGCAGCCGCCCGTACCGCCCCATGGTGTCCGCGACGTCCACCAGCAGGGCGTGCGGCACCGGGTAGCGCGAGTACGTCACCAGCGCGTCCACCACCTGCTCCGCGTCGTGCCCCGCCGCCCGCGCGTTCCACAGCCCCAGCGGCGTCACCCGGTACGTGTGCACGTGCTCCGGCGCCCGCTCCAGCTCGGCGAACGGCGCGATCACCCGCCGGCACTCCGCCGCCTGGGGGTGGTCGATCTCCAACAGCAGCGTCTTGTCGCTCTGCACGATCAGCGGTCCGTTCACGCCTGTGCATCCCCTTCCGCGCGGGCCAAACCTCCAGTGTGCCGCATCGGCGCGGCGGCCGGGGCGGGCCGGTCGGGGGCCGGTCAGCCGAGGAAGAAGTTGTGGCCGACGTCCGGCGGGATGACCTCCTGGTACGGGGTGGAGCCGGGGCCGGGGAGGTGGGTGCCGGGGACGGGGGCGGTGCCGGTGCGGTGGAGGAGGGTGACGCCGTCCTGGTCGAAGAGCTCCCGGTAGCCGTTGGCCAGCAGGAGGGCGCGGTACTGGGCCTGCTCGGGGTCGCGTTGGAAGGGGAAGGCGCGCTGGGTGTAGCGGAGGATGACGTACTCCTGGCCGCGCGGGGTGCCGTCGGCGAGGACGACCCGGGTGCGGTTGGTCAGGCGCGGGGCGATCTGGTTGTCGGCCTCCACGGTCGCGCCGTCGGGGATCAGCCCCGCGGCCCGGGCCAGCGCCGCGGTCGGGGCCTTCGGCTGCCACTCGTACGGGACGGCCAGGTGGTAGAGGCCGAGGGCGGCGGCCGCGGCGAGCGAGAGCGCGGCCGCGGCGGTGCCCAGCCGGCGGGCCTGCTCGTGCCTGCCGCGCGACCACAGGACGCCCAGGGCCTCGATCGAGGCGGTCACCAGGATCGGCCAGAGGAAGGCGTCGTAGTGGCGGGCGATCGACCAGTGGTTGGGGTTGTCGGAGAGGATCCGCTCGGCCAGCAGCGGCAGCGCGACGAAGGAGGTCGCCGAGCGCAGCGGGAGCGCGGCGGTGGTGGCGACCAGCCAGGTCAGCAGGATCGGCTTGAGCGGGCTGGAGAACGCCGACTCGACCAGCAGCCACGGGTTGCCCAGGACGTGCCGCAGCGCCTCGCCGCCGTCCGCGCCGAGCTGCGTGTAGTTCCAGTAGTAGCCGGGGACGCCGCCCATCGCCGGGATCAGGTAGGCGATCTCGACGGCGCTCGCCAGCGGACCGCCGAGCAGCAGCGTCCAGCCGAGCTGCTTCGCCCGCCGGTCCGCGCCGCCGTGCTCGCCGCCGTGCTCGCGTCCGCGTCCGCGCTCGCGCCACAGCAGCACCGCGCCGTACGCGCCGACCGCCAGGCCGACGTCCTCCTTGGTGGCGCACAGCAGCAGCGCGGCGACCGCGGCCCCGCCCCAGCGCCGGGCCCCCGCCCGTTCGAACAGCAGCAGGAACAGCGGGACGGCGAAGCCCACCTCGTGGAAGCCGCCCCGGGAGGAGATCAGCAGCGGCCAGCCCAGGCCGTACACCAGCGCCGCGGCGTCCCGCACCCGGGTGCGGACCCGCTGGTCGGCGTCGGCGAACGCCCGGGTGGCGATCCGGCGCACCAGCGGGACGCCCGCCGCGTACAGCGCCGCCTGGCCGACCAGCAGCATCCGCGGGTCGTCCCAGATCCAGTACAGCGGGGCGAGCAGCGCCAGCACCGGCGAGAAGTGGTCGCCCAGCAGCGAGAAGCCGGGCGGGAACTCGTGGTGCACGCTCTTCAGCGTCGACACCGGCAGTTCGAAGTGCGCGTAGCCGCGCACGCCCTGGTCGAAGATGCCCAGGTCGAAGCCGCCGAGCTGGAGCGACGTCCACTGCTGGAGGCCCAGCGCCAGGCAGGCCGCGAAGCAGAGCAGGGTGAGGGCGAGGGTGCGGACCCGGCGGGAGGACAGCCGGACCCCGTGCGCGCGGCCCGCCGTCCCACGCGAGGCGGGCGGCTGCAGGGCGGAGGTAGTGGTCACGGCTTCGGTCCTGTCGGGGGCCGACGAGGCCCGGTGGGCACGGGTGGGCCAGACCACCCCCGGTCGTTGCGCAGTCTAACCGCCGGGCGCGAGGACGTTCCGGCACACCGGGAAGCGGAGCCCGGCCCGCCGCACCAGTGACCCGCGGACCGCCCGCTCGTTGGACAGGGCATGATCAAGCCCAACCGCATCCTGGCCGGCCTGGCGCTCTCCGGCGCGGCCCTCGCCACCGCCCTCGGGGCGGCGCCCGCCCACGCCGCCGACACCGAGGCCATGGCCCTCGACCAGGTCGCCGACATCGGCCAGCCCGGCGGCCTGATCGGCACCGTCGCGTTCACCGGCACCGGCCTGCTGACCGGCGTCGAGCCGAAGATGCCGGACCCGCACGCGATCGTCGACGAGGCGAAGAAGCAGAAGGCCGAGGAGGACGCGAAGCACGCCGCCGGCGGCAAGTAGGCGGCACGCGCGGCACGGGGGCGGGGCACGGCCGGGGCACGGCCGGGGTGCTACTCCTCGACCTCGGCGACGCCGGTGATCCGGTGCAGGGCGAAGGTCCGCACCTCGTCGGAGAGGTGGTCGTAGGCGGTGACGAAGCCGCCCTCGACCTTCACCGGGTCGATGACGCGCTGCGAGGAGAGGCCCTCCGCGTTGATGTAGCCGATCCACATCCGCTCGCCCAGCAGCACGGCGGTCTGCAGCGAGGCGAGGGTGTCGGCGGCGGCGGTCCGCGGCACGGCGGTGTGCGCGGCGGGGCCCGCCACCTGGTCCTTGCGGACGGCCGTCGCCGCCCGGTCGCCCGCCCGGATGGCGCGGACCGCCGCGGCGAGCAGGGCGTCGTCCGGGCGGGCCGGACCGTCCGGGACGGGCAGCGGCGGGGTGCGCGGCGGGGTGCGGCGGCTGTCCGGCCGGGTGACCACCACGTCGCCCTCGGCGGACTCCGCGGCGGGCGCGTAGCCCATCGCGCGCAGCACCCCGAGCAGCGTCTCCGGCCCGGCCTGCGCGGCCAGCACGGTCGGCGCGAGCAGCCGCAGCCGCAGCTCGGCGGCCCGCCGGTCGGCCAGGATCTCCTCCAGCAGCCGCGGGTCGTCGCAGCGCAGGTAGGACGAGGCGGCGCCGACCCGCAGGATGCCGTGCCGGCGGGCCACGTCGTCGATCAGGTAGGCGAGCGGCTGCGGGACGGGCGTGCGGGAGTGCTGGCCGAGGAAGGCCCGCAGGTCGGCGGCGGTCCGCCCGGAGTCCAGCGCGCGGCGCACCGAGTCCGGGGTGAACCGGTAGACGGTCGCGCCGCCCTTGGACTCGATGTCGGCGGCCAGCGCCAGCGCCTGGGCGAGCGGGGTGAGCAGCGGCCCGGGGGCGACCGCGGTCAGGTCCGGCTGCAGGATCACGTGGTCCAGCGGCTCGGGCAGCAGCGGCGCCAGCACGGGCACCGGGTCGGCGCCGTCCAGCAGCGCCCGGGCGGGTGCGGCGAGCGCGCCGCGGCCGGTGACGCCGAGCAGCTCGGCCTCGTGCAGCGTCCAGTCGGTGAGGTGGTCGCGCAGGTCGTGGCCGTCGGCGCCGGTCGGGCCGCCGCGCAGCGGCCGGTGCCAGCGCAGCGCGGGCAGCAGCGCGGCGGCGGACGCGGCGGTGCCGGGCGGCAGCTCGGCGAGCCGGTCCAGCGCGGCGCGGCGCACCGACGGGGCGAGGGTGCGGTCCAGCTCGGGGCCGAGCGCGGCGCGCGGGCGGCCCTTGCCGTCGGGGGTGCCGGCGAGCCGGCCGACCCGGGTGGCGGCCAGCCAGGCGCGGGCGAGCAGCGCCCAGCGGTCGGCGGTGTCCTGCTGCAGCCACTGGTCGTACGCGGGTGTCGGGGCCCAGACCTCGTCGACCTCGCCGTCGGGGGCGAGCAGGCCCGAGGTGTGGGCGAGCTCGATCCAGAACGCGGCGTCCGCCTCGGTGCCCTCCAGCAGGACGGCGGCCCGCTTCAGGTCGCGCACGCCGAGGCCGCCGGCCCGCAGGGTGGGCGGCGGAGTCAGGCTCCAGGCCTCCAGCAGCTCCTCGACGGTGCGGACGGCGGTGGCCGCCTGCCCGGCGGCGGTGCGGTCGGCGGTCGCCGGGTCGCGGGCGACGACGGGTTCCACGGCGGGCGGGACGGGGTGCACGGCGCGGTGGGTGCGGCCCCCGCGCAGGTGCAGGGCCAGTTCGCGGGGCAGCACCACGGAGGTCGGGCTGGACGGCAGCAGCAGGCCCCGGGCGAGCAGCCACTCGACCGGGCCGCGCGCCTCCTCGGCGGTGACCTGCCGGGCGGCGTCCGGCACGGTGCCGGTGGGCGGGCCCCACACCAGCCGCTCCAGCAGGCCGTGCGCCGGCGGCGGGGCCTGGTCGAGCAGGGCGCCCAGCCGCTTGCGGTCGTCGAGCAGCGCGGTCAGCGCGGCGACGGCGGTGACCGGGTCGGGGGTGGGCGGCAGGCCGGTGCCGGCCAGCAGCTGCTGCAGGCGGGCGGGCGACATGCCGGCGGTGGCCTCGGCGAAGGTCGGGCCGAGACCGGTCCGGCCGGGGTTGAGCGCGCTGGGCGCGAGCGCCTCGCGGACGGCCAGCACCAGGCGCAGCGCCGAGTCGGGGCCCCACAGCAGGGCCTGCTCGCGCAGCCGGGCCAGCGCGGCCGGGAACGCGGCGGTGACGGCCGCCCGGTCCACCGGCTCGGCCCCGGGGTGCGGCTTCACCCGGGCGGGCCCGGTCAGCAGGCCGCGCACGGCGGTGTCGGCGGCGCCCTCGGGGGCGGCGGCCAGCGCCTCGGCGACCTGCAGGGTGAACCGGTCCAGCCGCTCCAGGGCGCGCAGCACGGACGCCCGGCTGGAGAGCCGCGCGGACAGCTGCGCGAGGTCGGTCGGCACCGGGTTGAGCAGGTCGGGACGGGCCCGGAGCAGCGCGGCGACGGCCTCGTCGCCCCGGCCGCGGAGTTCCTCGGCCAGGGTGCGGGGGGCGGTGGCGCGGGTGGCGCGCGGCGCGCTCTGCGGTGCGGTCATCCGGTCCAGACTAGTCAACGCCTCCCGTCCGGGCCCAGAACAGCGGCGGAACTCGGGGCGAACCGGTCTCCGCCCGGCGGTGCCGGGCGCGTGCCTCCCGAGGGGGCGCCCGCGCACCGGGCCGTGCGCCGGGCCGGTCGGGGCTCGCTTCGGGCGGGTGCGGGTGGGTACCGTCTCGGTGGGCGGCGGGTTCGTGGACGTGAGGGCGGGTGGCGGGGCGATGGCGGACGGCTCGTGGTGGCGCGAGGGCGCGGCGGACGGCTCGGCGGGCGGGTCGGCCGCGGACGGGTCGGCCGCGGACGGGTCGGACAGCGTGTACCTGCCCCGGCAGCCGGCCGCGCCCGGGGTTCCCGACGCCCCGTCCGTCCCGCCGACGGTGGGCCTGGAGAAGCCGTCCGTGCCGCCCGCGCCAGCCGTGCCGCCCGCGCCGCGGGTGCCGCCGGCCCGTCCGGCCCGGCCCGCCTCGCTGCCGGCCGAGGCCGAGGAGGCGTTCCGGTACGCGGAGGACCCGGGCGCCACGGACTTCGGCGTCGGCCAACTCGGCTGGACCGCCCGGTACTTCGACGTCCAGGAGCCCGAGCCCGAACCGGCCCCCGAGCCCGAGCCCGAACCGGAGCCGGAACCCGAACCGGAACCCGCGCCGGAGCCCGAACGACCCCGCCCCGGGCTGGGCCGGATCGTCCTCGGCGCGCTGCTCGGCCGCCCGAAGGCCGCCCCCGAGCCCCCGGCGGCGGCCGCGCCCGCCGCGACGGGCGGCCGCAAGCCCGCGCCGCTGCTGCTGCTGGGCGCCGGGCTGCTGCTGGCCGGGGCGGTGACCGGCATGCTGCTGGTGATGCTGATCGGCTGGGCGGCGGCCTACCTGTCGCGCGGCTGGACCGACCTGATGAAGAAGTTCGCCGTCCTGGGCATCCCGCTGGTCACCGTGACCGGCACGTCGGTGTGGAACTGGGGCCGGGAGAAGGGCCGCTGGGGCAGCGCCCTGACCCCCGGCACCGACGCGGGCGCCGCCACCTGGGCGGCCGCCCCGGGCGTGCTGCGGGTGGCGGCGGTCCTGACGGCGCTGTTCGTGCTGGTGCTGACCCTGCGCCGCCGCCGGGGCTGACGCCCGGGGCGGGTGGCGGCGGCGGGGGCCGGGGTCAGTCCGCGCCGAGGAGGTGGAGCAGTTCGGCGATCAGGAAGTGGGCGCCGGTGTAGCCGATGCCCTGGAACCAGAGCTGGTCGTCGACCCGGAAGGCGCGGTGGGCGCGGACGGCGGCCAGGTTGTGCCAGGCGGGGGAGGCGAGGGCGGCGGTGAGGCCGTTGCGGGCGGGGTCGCCGTAGCCCGCGTACAGCAGCAGGTCGCCGTCGGCGGCGGCGAGTTGGTCGGGGGCGGTCTCGGTGGCGAAGCGGTCGGCGTTCTGCGGGTCGGGGCGGGGGAGGCCGAGGTCGTCGAGCACGCTGCCGGGGAAGTTCTGCCGGGCGTACAGCCGGACGGTGGGGGAGCCCTCGACGAACCGGACCAGGCTGATCCGCTGCCGGTCGGCCCCGGCGGAGGAGAGGGCGCGGCGGGCCTGGTCGAGGTGGCGTTCGTAGGCGGCGAGGACGGCGGCGGCCTGTTCGCGCCGGTCCAGGGCGGTGGCGTGCAGGCGGAAGTCGTCCTTCCAGGACGCGCCGGTGGTCCGGGTCAGGACGGTGGGGGCGGTGGCCCGGAGGGCGGTGGCGTGGGCGGCGTCGCGGGTCCGGTTGCCCAGGATCAGTTGCGGGCGCAGCGCGCCGATCGCCGCCGTGTCGGGGGCGGCCCCGATGTCGCCGACCACGGTGACCTCGGCCAGGCGGGAGGCGGGCCAGTAGGCGGGGAGGGCGGCGTCCAGCGGGGCCTTGGCGGCGCCGACGGGGGTGATGCCCAGGGTCATCGCGGAGTCGAGTTCGGCGGTGTCCAGGGTGACCACCCGGATCGCGCCGCCGGGCACGGTCACCGGGCCGTCCGCGTCGGTCAGGGTGATGTCGGGGCGCGGGACGGGGCTGGGCTGGACGGGCGTCGGGGTGCCCGGGCCGGTGGCGGCGGCGGTGCCGTCGGCGTTCTCGGGCAGCGGCTGGACGCCGCCGGGGGGCAGCACGCGCGGGCCGCAGCCGGCCAGCAGGGCGGCGCCGAGTCCGGCGAGGGCGGCGCGGCGGGACAGCGGGGGTGGCACCCGGGACCTCCTGCGGCGGGGCGCGGACGGGATGCCGCCAGTATGTCCGGAATGGGGCGTTCGGCCCGGCTTTTCCGGCCGGAAGGCGCAGGTCCGGCGGGGCCTAGGCTGGCGGCATGGCTCTCACCGTCGGCTTCGACCTCGACATGACGCTCCTCGACACCCGTCCCGGCATCAAGGCCACCTACCAGGTGCTGGCCGCCGAGACCGGCACCGTGATCGACGCCGACCTGGCGGTCAGCCGGCTCGGCCCGCCGCTCGCGCACGAGCTGGCCCACTGGTTCCCGGCGGAGCGGGTGGCGGCGGTCGCCGACCGCTACCGCGAGCTGTACGTGGAGCACGCCATCGCGCCGACCCTCGAACTGCCGGGCGCGCTGGCCGCGGTGGCGGCCGTCCGGGCGGCGGGCGGCCGGGTGGTGGTGATCACCGGCAAGTGGGAGCCGAACGCCCGCCGCCACCTGGACAGCTTCGGGCTGGAGGTGGACGCGCTGGTCGGCGACCTGTGGGCGGAGACCAAGGGCGAGGCGCTGCGGGCGCACGGCGTGGGCGTCTACGTCGGCGACCACCTGGGCGACATCCGCGGCGCCCGGGCGGCCGACGCCGTCGCGGTCGGGGTGGCCACCGGCCCGTACGGCCCGGCGGAGCTGACCGCGGCGGGCGCGGACGCGGTGCTGCGCGACCTCACCGAGTTCCCGGCCTGGCTGGCCGGCCACCTGGCCTGAGCCGGTTCAGCCCGAGGCGGCGGCCGCCTGCCGGGCGCGCCGCCGCCGGGTGTTCTCCCGGGCGGTGGCGAACAGCCCGCCCAGGGCGACCAGCAGGCCCAGCGGCATCAGCATCGCCAGCCAGTAGGCGCCCCACGGCAGCCGGGGCAGGTCGAAGACGTACGGCACGAAGACCGCGACGACGGACAGCATGCCGACGCCGAACACGATGCCGCCGACGCGGACCAGCAGGTCGCCGGGGTCGCTCGACCGGTCGCTCACTCTCACCACTCCATTCACGCGGGCCGCGGGTCGTTCCCCCCGATTCTCCCACCGCCCCGCCGGGCGCCCCCTCCGATCGGCGGGGGTGCGGCGGCGCGCGCTCCGACTGGACGCTCAGGGTTCCCAGGAATCTCTCAGGCATGCTGATGATCAGGAGAGAACACGGAACGGTCGAACGGGGAGCGGCGGCGGTATGGGGCTGACCAGTCACAAGGTGCTGGCGCTGTCGGCGCTGCTGTCGGTGCTGCTGGTGGCGGGCACCGTGCGGCTGTGGCCGCGGCTGGCCGGGCGCGGCTGGCGGGCGGTGCTCGGGCGGCTCGCCACCATCGTCGCCACCCAGTTCTCGGTGCTCTGCACGCTCGCCCTGCTGGCCAACAACTCCTTCGCCTTCTACAGCAGTTGGGACGACCTGCTGGGCACCGGCACGAACGAACCGGTGACCATCCAGAGCCAACTGCTGGGCCGCGCCCCGGCCGTCCAGGCACTCTCCGCCGAGCAGGTCCGCGACACCGGTGCGACCGGCCGGGCCCCCGAGCAGTCCGGCCGGCTGGAGAAGGTCCGGCTGCCCGGCGCGAGCACCGGCCTGGCCACCGAGGGCTACGTCTACCTGCCGCCCGAGTACTTCCAACCCGCCTACCAGGACAGGCGGTTCCCCGCCGCGATCGCCATCACCGGGTTCCCCGGCGACGCGAGGAACCTGGTCGGCAAGCTCAACTACCCGTCCGTGCAGCTGAAGCTGACCCAGCAGGGCAGGGCCAAGCCGACCGTGCTGGTGCTGATGCGGCCCTCGCCGGCGATGCCCCGCGACACCGAGTGCGAGGACGTGCCGGACGGCCCGCAGGCCGACCGGTACTTCAGCGCGGACGTGCCCGCCGCGCTGCGCGCCTCGTACCGGATCGCGGACGGCCCGGGCAGCCTCGGGGTGATCGGCAACTCCACCGGCGGGTACTGCGCGCTGAAGCTGGCGATGCGCCACCCCGACGTGTTCGCCGCCGCGGTGTCGCTGTCCGGCTACTACCGGGCCGCCGAGGACGCGACCACCGGCGACCTGTTCGGCGGCGACCAGGGCCGCCGCGACCAGGCCGACCTGGAGTGGCGCCTGGCCCACCTGCCCGCGCCCGCGACCGCGCTGCTGGTCGGCGGCAGCCGGGAGGGCGACGGCGACTACCACGAGCAGACCGAGCGGTTCCGGGCCGCCGCCAGGGGCACCGCCACCAAGGTCTCCGCGATCACCCTGGACCACGGCGGCCACAACTTCGGCACCTGGTCCCGGATGCTCCCGGCCTCGCTCGGCTGGCTCTCCGAGCACCTCGCCGACCCGGCCTGACCGTCCGTCCGGGCGCTTTCCCGACCCCTCCTGACCGGCCGCGCGTCACAGCGCGCAACTCCGTGCGCGCAAGGAGTTTCGACCCGCGCCGGGGCCGGGTATGCAGCCATCGCGCGGGCGGGCCTGACGGATGGCCCACGAACGCCCGCCCGGTACGGATCGGGGGTGTGGGCCAGTGGAGGGCGCAGCAGGCGCGAGGCACGGCCGCGCCCGGGTCCGGAATCCCTTCGCCGTTCCGGTGAACGCTGAGGGATCATTGCTCCACTGAGCGAAACCGGCCGCCCGTTCGGGGCGCCCGCCCGCACATCCATCCGCGGCCCGACGTGGCCGCACGCACCCGATACCAGAGGACTGTTCGAGATGCCCACCGGCCAGGTCAAGTGGTTCAACGAGACGAAGGGCTACGGCTTCCTGTCGCGCGACGACGGCGGCGAGGTCTTCGTCCACACCAAGGCGCTGCCCGCGGGCGTCACCACGCTGCGGCCGGGCCAGCGGGTCGAGTTCGGCGTCGCCGCCGGGCACCGCGGCGACCAGGCGATGAGCGTCCAACTGCTGGACGCGCTGCCCTCGGTGGCCGCCGCCCAGCGCAAGAGCGCCGACGACATGGCCCCGATCGTCCAGGACCTGATCACCAAGTTGGACAGCGTGCTGCCCGGCCTGCAGCGCGGCCGCTACCCGGGCAAGCCGGAGGGGCAGAAGATCGCCATGGTGCTGCGCGCCATCGCCGACCAGTTCGACGTCTGAGCGGCCCTCAGTCGAACGCCAGCGCGCCCGGGTCGACGGCGGGGACGAGTCCCTGCCCGGCGGCCCGGGTGAGCAGGCCGCGGACGGCCGCGTAGCCCTCCTCGCCGAGGTCGGCGGTGAACTCGTTGACGTACAGGCCGATGTGCTGGTCGGCGACGTCCGGGTCCATCTCCTGGGCGTGCGCCAGCACGTACGCCCGGCTGGCCGCCGGGTCGGCCCAGGCGGCGCGCACCGACGCCCGGACGGTGTCGGCCAGTTCGCGCAGCCGCTCGGCGCCCAGCGAGCGGCGGGCGACGATCGCGCCCAGCGGGATCGGCAGGCCGGTGGCCGTCTCCCAGGCCTCGCCCATGTCGGCCAGGCGGTGCAGGCCGTAGCGCTGGTAGGTGAACCGGGCCTCGTGGATCACCAGTCCGGCGTCCACCCGGCCGTCCCGGACGGCCGGCATGATCTCGTGGAACGGCAGCACCACGATCTCGCCGAACCCGCCCGGCACGGCCTCCGCCGCCCAGAGCCGGAACAGCAGGTACGCCGTGGAGCGCTCGCTCGGCACCGCCACCCGCCGCCCGGCCAGCTCCGCCGCCGCCAGCGGACCGGCCGTCAGCACCAGCGGCCCGCAGCCCCGGCCCAGCGCGCCGCCGCACGGCAGCAGCGCGTACTCGTCCAGCACCCAGGGCAGCTGCCCGTACGAGATCTTCAGGACGTCCAGTTCGCCGCGCTCGGCCAGCCCGTTGGTGACGTCGATGTCGGCGAACCGCACCTCGGGCGCGGCCGCGCCCGGGACCAGGCCGTGCGCCCAGGCGTGGAAGACGAAGGTGTCGTTCGGGCAGGGCGAGTACGCGACGCTGAGCGGCTGGGCCATCTCAGACCTCCTTGAGCAGGACGGACGGCGGCGGCAGCGCCGCGAAGGCCCGCTCCAGGGCCGCCAGCGCGTCGCCGATCCGCCAGGACGCGCGGTCGCGCGGCCCGACGGCGTTGGACACGGCCCGCAGCTCGCCGGCCGCGAGCCCCCGGCGGGCGGCCGCCTCGGCCACCCCGAAACCCTCCATCGCCTCGGCCAGCGCCCTCGGGTGACGCCGCCTCAGCGCCTCCGCGCGGACGGCCGAGCCGGTCACCGTGGAGACCGTCAGCACCTCGCCGACCGCGCCGCCGGTGGCCCCGGCCAGCGCCGACACCAGCCCGGGCGGCACCGGGTGCCGGACGGTGCCGAACCCCAGCTCGGTGACGTCCGCGAAGCCGTCCGGCGTCTCGGCGCCCAGGTCGGCCGCCAGCACGGCGTCCGCCACCACCAGCGACCCGAGCGGCGCGGCGGGCGCGAAACCGCCCGCGATGCCCGCCGACAGCACCAGCCCGTACCGGCCGGCCGCCAGCTCCGCCGCCGTCCCCGCCGCCGCGGCCGCCGGGCCGACCCCGGCCGCCAGCACCACGGCCCCGGACCCCGGGCCGAGCCCGCGCCGGACCGCCTCGGCCTCCGCCTCCACCGCGACGACGACGAGCAGCCCGGCGGCGGGGCCGGGCTGCTCGTCGGTGCGCTCAGCGGTCATCGACCGGAGGGTCAGTCGTTCTTGTTCTTCAGCTCGAAGAACCAGATCGCGTAGAAGTCGTTGGTCTCCGAGTCCCGGATCGCCACGGTCACCGAGGTCTTGTCGGTCGCCGACATCACGGTGTGCGCGGGGACCGTCCCGGAGAACGTGGTGCCGCGGCCGTTGGTGATGATCGTGGTGTCGCTCTGCGACTGGGCGGAGCCGCCGTCGGTGAAGGCGAACCAGCCCTTCTTCGCGAGGTCCTTCGGCACGCCGATGCCGACCTGGTCGCTGGAACGGACGTCCAGGATCGGCAGCTTGTCGTCCTTGCCGGCCGCCTCGGCCGCCTTCAGGCAGGCGTTGATCGCGGACTGCTCGATCGGCTTGCCGTCGTTGTAGCAGGCGGGGGCGGCGGTGGTGGACGAGGTGCCGACCACCATGGTGGCCACGTTCTCGCGGGGCTTGCCGGCGTCGCTCGCCCAGTAGATACCGGTACCGAGGGCGGCGGCGCCGACGACGGCGACGCCGGCGATACCGGCGATGGCACGGGTGCTGAGGCTCATGGGCAAGAGGCTACTCGCCTTCCGTGATCACGTGACGCCGGGGTGCCCGAGTCGCCCGAGGTTAGGCCGTGCGCGGGCGTGCCGCGGACCCCCCGGGCGGGCCGCCCGGTCAGGCCACCCGGGGGCGGGCCGCCGAACCGCGCGGGCCGACCCGCAGCAGCGAGCGGAACGTCCACAGCAGCATCACCGTCATCACCGACGCCGCCACCGTCAGCCCCAGCACCGCGTTCAGCGGCAGCGCGATGCCCACCGCGCCGCCCGCCACCCAGCTCAGCTGCAGCACCGTCTCCGACCGGGCGAACGCCGAGGTCCGCACCGCCTCCGGCACGTCCCGCTGGATCAGCGCGTCCAGCGCCAGCTTGCCCAGCGAGGCCGCCATCCCCGCGACGCCCGCCACCACCGCGACCGTCACCACCCCGTACCAGAGCGCCGCCGCGCCCGCCGCCGCCGTCGCCAGCGCCAGCACCGCCGTCACCGTCACCTCCGAACCCCGGGTGCGCAGCCACGACCCCAGCACCGAACCCAGCGCGTTGCCCAGGCCCGCCGCCGCCGCGACGATGCCCAGCGCCACCGTCCCCGGCAGGCCGCCCGGCGGCTCCCGGCGGATCAGGAACGCCAGGAACATCACCAGGAACCCGACCAGCCAGCGCAGCGCCGCCACCCCGCGCAGCGCCAGCACCACCGAGGGCCCGACCGCCCGCAGCACCCCCTTCGGCCGCACCTCCTGTGGCTCGGAGTGCAGCTCCGCGCGCTGCTCGCCCTTCGCCGAATCCACCTGGTGCGGCAGGTGGAAGGCCATCAGCGTGCCGATCACGAACACCACGAACGCGCCGCGCAACGGCCAGGCCGGCCCGAGCAGGTGCAGCAACCCGCCCACCCCGCCCGCCACCAGCGTGGTCAGCAGACCCGCCAGCGTCACCCGCGAGTTCGCCTTCACCAGCGACAGCCGGGCGGGCAGCAGCCGCGGCACCACCACGCTGCGCACCACCCCGTACGCCTTCGACGCCACCAGCACGCCCAGCGCCTCCGGGTACAGCGCCAGCCCGCCGCCGGTCACCACCCCCGCCATCACCCAGGCCAGCACCGCCCGCGCCAGCATCGACATCGCCATCGCCGACCGGCGGCCGTTGGGCAGCCGGTCCAGCAGCGGGCCGATCACCGGGGCGAGCACCGCGAACGGCGCCATCGTGATCAGCAGGTACAGCGCGACCCGGCCGCGGGCCTCGCCGGTCGGCACCGAGAAGAAGATGGTGGACGCCAGCGCCACCGTGATCAGCATGTCGCCGAACGAGTTCAGCGCGTGCAGCTCGATCAGCTTCGCCAGGCCGGACTCGCCCGCGCCCTCCGCCGAGGTCGCCCGCCGGATCCGCCGGCCCGTCCCGTGCACCACCCGGCCGGTGCGGACCCCCGCCCCCGACGCGGCCCGGGCCCAGAAGCCGCGCGCCTTCACCGTCGGGGTGCCGGTGGGCTCCGTCTTCTCGGTGGACGGGACGTCCTGACGGGGCGTCGGACAGGGGGCACCCGCCTCCGGCTCGCCGGGGGCCACAGGATGCTGCCGCGACACGGCGGAGGCCCCCGAACGGCCCTCGGCCTGCTCGGAACCCGGTCCGCGCCGCGGCGGGATCTCCTCCGCCACACACCCATCCTGCCCGAGAATCGCCGACCTAACGAGTGATTGTCCGGGCGTCGGCGCGCCCGCCCCCGGGGCCCGGACTGTGCTGCACCACCGACCGGCGGGTAGCCTGCACTACGCGCATGCCCGGCCTCCCGCAGGGGGGTGGCCGACCTGGGCGGCGCGGCCCGGCCCCGGAGAGGCTCCGGGTCGAGCAGAATGGACCGGCCCCGTGCTCGCGGGGGCCGCCCCGGAGACGTGGCAGCGGCCGCCCGGCGCGGGCCCGCGTACCGGGCGCCGTCAGCGGGCCGCAGGATGACAGGACTGGGAGAGAACCGACGCCGTGAGTACTGCGATGCGAAGCCGTACCCCTGACCGGCTCTGTGCAGAGGCCGTCGACCTCGCCCGCCAGGCAGTGGTGGACAGCGTCGGAGAGGCCGTCGTCGGCCCCCACGTGAAGGCGAGCGCGGACGCCGAGCGCGTCGTCACCCACACCTTCCAGTGCCTCGACCCGGCGTACCGCGGCTGGCACTGGGCGGTGACCGTCGCCCGCGCCCCGCGCGCCAAGAACGTCACCCTGGACGAGGTCGCCCTGCTGCCCGGCGAGGGCGCCGTGCTCGCCCCGCAGTGGGTGCCGTGGAGCGAGCGCCTGCGCCCCGGCGACCTCGGCCCCGGCGACCTGCTGCCCACCGGCGCCGACGACCTGCGCCTGGAGCCCGGCTGGACCGGCGAGGACGAGCCCGCCCCCAACTCGGCGCTCGCCGAGGCCGACGAGGACGAGGTCCCCGCCGACGGCGTCCAGCCCGTGCCCGCCCGCGCCGAGATCGGCGCGATCGCCGAGGAGCTCGGCCTCGGCCGCCCCCGGGTGCTCTCCCGGCACGGCCTGCACCAGGCCGCCGAACGCTGGGAGACCGCGTACGGCCCGCAGACGCCGATGGCGCAGTCCGCCCCCGCCTCCTGCGACACCTGCGGCTTCCTCGTCCCGATCGGCGGCTCGCTCGGCCAGGCGTTCGGCGTCTGCGGCAACGAGTTCGGCCCCGCCGACGGCCAGGTCGTCTCGCTCGCCTACGGCTGCGGCGCGCACTCCGAGGCCGCCGTGCTGCCCGCCCCGCCCGTCCCCAGCGAGCTGATCCTCGACGAGACGGTCGTCGAACCCCTGCCGCTGCACCCCGACCGCGCCTCCGGCTCGGTCGAACCGGACGCGCCCGCCGAGGAACTCGGCCACGCCTGAGCGCACGCCCCGGCACCGGGCCCGCCCCGCGGGGCCGCGACGGAGACGGTGACCCGTCGGCCGTCGCGGCCCCGCGGGCGGGTGACCCGCTGTGCGCGGACCGTCGCAGTCCCCTGGCAGAATGCCGACTCGTACGCAGACCACGCGAAGGGCGGCTCGGCACGTGGAGTCTCGGATCATCGGCAGTGCGGCGTCCCCCGAGGAGTCGGACGTCTTCGACACGGCCGGGCTGCGGCACACCGTGCTCGCGGCGTGGACGGCCGCGCCCGCCCGGTTCCGGGAGGACGCCAACGCCGAGGAGGAGCTCGCGCTCGGCGGCTACCGGGACCGGCTGATCGTCGAACTCGCCCAGAACGCCGCCGACGCGGCCGCCCGCGCCGGCACCACCGGACGGCTCCGCCTCACCCTGCGCGACGGCGTGCTGGCCGCCGCCAACACCGGCGCCCCGCTGGACGCGGCCGGCGTCGCCTCGCTCTCCACCCTGCGGGCCTCCGCCAAGCGCGAGGACGAGCCGGCGGTGGTCGGCCGGTTCGGCGTCGGCTTCGCCGCCGTGCTCGCCGTCAGCGACGAGCCCGCCGTGCTCGGCCACACCGGCGGCGTCCGCTGGTCGCTCACCGACGCCCGCGCGCTGATCGCCGACATCCCGCAGCTCGCCGGGGAGTTGACCCGGCGCGAAGGCCACCTGCCGGTGCTCCGGGTGCCGTTCCCGGCCGAGGGCGAGGCCCCCGAGGGCTACCACACCGTGGTCGTCCTGCCGCTGCGCGACGCCGCCGCCGAGGACCTCACCCGCCGCCTGCTCGCCGAGGTCGACGACGCCCTGCTGCTGACCCTGCCCGGCCTCGCCGAGGTGATCGTCGACACCCCCGAGGGCGTCCGCACCCTCACCCGCACCGAGCACCCGCCGCGCCCCGAACGACTGCCCGCCGTCACCATCACCGACGACGGGCTCGCCACCACCTGGCAGACCGTCAGCGCGGCCGGCACCGCCGCCCCCGAGCTGCTCGCCGACCGCACCACCGAGGAACGCGCCCGCCCCCACTGGACGCTCACCTGGGCCGTCCCCGTCGACGGGGACGGCCGCCCGCAGCGCCCGCGCACCACCCCCGTGCTGCACGCCCCCACGCCCAGCGACGAACCGCTCGGCGTCCCCGCGCTGCTGATCGCCTCGTACCCGCTCGACCCGACCCGGCGGCACGTCGCGCCCGGGCCGCTCACCGACTTCCTCACCGAGCGCGCCGCCGACGCCTACGCCGAACTGCTGCGCGCCCGCGGCGCCGACCTCGGCTCGCTCGACCTGGTGCCCGCCCCGCTCGGCCAGGGCGCCCTCGACAACGCGCTGCGCGCCGCCGTGCTGCGGCGCCTGCCCGAGACGCCCTTCCTGCCGCACCCGCCCGGCACCGAGGAGGGCACCCCCGCGCTGCGCCCGCGCGACGCCGTCGTGCTGGAGGGCGCCGACCACTCGGTGGTCGAGGCGCTCGCCCCGATCTTCCCCGGCCTGCTCCCGGCCGGCCTGGAGCGCCGCACCGAACTGCGCACCCTCGGCGTGCGCCGCACCCCGCTCGCCGAGGTGGTCGACCAACTCGGCGGCCTGGAACGCGAACCCGCCTGGTGGCGGAGCCTGTACGCGGCGCTGGCCGGCGCCGACCCGGAGGCCCTCGGCGCGCTGCCCGTGCCGCTCGCCGACGGCCGCACCGTCACCGGGCCGCGCCGCGTCCTGCTGCCCTCCGACGCCGCCGACTGGGCCGGCTACGAGGGCTACCCCGAGTCCCTCGCCGAGGCCCTCGACCTGCTCGACCTGCGCCTGGCCCACCCCGACGCCGCGCACCCGCTGCTCGCCAGGCTCGGCGCCGCCACCGCCACCCCCGCCGGCGTGTTGGACACCCCCGAGGTGCGGGCCGCCGTCGCCCGCTCGCTGGAGACCGGCGAGGACGACTACGACGCCGCCGTCGACCTCGCCGACGCCGTCCTCGCCCTGGTCAGGGCCGCCGCCCCGGCCGTGGGCGAACACCCCTGGCTGGCCCGCCTCGCCCTCCCCGACGACGAGGGCGAACTCGCCCGGGCCGGCGAACTCCTGCTCCCCGACAGCCCGTTGGCCCACCTGGTGGACGAGGACGAGGCCGCCTTCGTCGACGAGGACCTGCTGGAGCGCTGGGGCCCCGAGGTGCTGGCCGCGACCGGCGCGCTCACCGCCTTCACGCTGGTCCGCGCCGAGGACGTCGTCCTCGACCCCGACGACCTGGAACGCCTCGACCCCACCGCCCCCGCCGACCGGGCCGCCGGCGGCAGCCCGACCGGCCTGATCGACGAGGCCCCCGACGGCCTCGCCGAGTGGTGCGAGGACGCCCTCGAATCCCTGCACGCCGACGACGCCGGGGAGTTGGGCTTCCCGCTGGTCGCCGCCGAACTGCTCGCCGTCCGCGACCTCGACCTGGTCGCCGACGACGCCTGGCCCGAAGCCCTCGCCCTGCTCGCCCAGCCCCCGTACCGGGACGCCGTGGTGGCGCCCGTGCGCACCCTGCTGCCCGACGGCAGCTACACCGACCTGCCCTCGTACACCGCCTGGTGGCTGCGCGACCACCCCGTCCTGGACGGCCGCGAGCCCGCCGGGCTGCGCGCCGCCGGCGCCGACCCGCTGCTGCGCGGCCTCTACGACGAGGCCCGGACCGACCTCGACCCGCAGTTCCTGCACGCGCTGGGCGTGCGCACCACGCTGAACGCGCTGCTCGCCGAACCGCACGGCCCCGACGAGCTGATCGACCGGCTCACCGACCCGCTCTCCGAGGTCAGCCACCGCCAACTCCACGGCATCTACAGCCTGTTGGCCGCCCTGCCGGCCGAACGCGTCGAACCCCTGGACGTGGTGCGGGCGTTGGCCCCGCTCGACGACGCCACCGGCCGCCGGGACGACCGCACCGTCATCGTCGACGCCGCGCACGCGGTCGTCGCTGACGCCCCCGACCTGGTCGAACTCCTGCACGACCACGCGGTGCTGCCCGTCCACCCGCTGCTCGCCCCGGCCCTCGCCGAACGCCTGCACGTCTCGCTGGCCAGCGAGGTGGCCGGCGGCCGCGTCCTGTCCGAGGGCACCCTGCACCGCACCCCCGCCGTGGTCCGCGAACTGCTGCCCGGCTGCCCCGCCGTCTACGAGGAGCACGAGGAGCTCCTGGTGGTCGGCCCCGACGGCGAGGAGGCGCACGTCGCCTGGCGCTGGGACACCGCCGCGACCGCCCCCGAACTGCCCTACGACCCCGAGGAGACCGAAGCGGCCGACGAGGACGACGAGTTCGACGTCCCGCCGGTCCCCGGCCTGCTGCACGCCGCCACCCCCGAGGGCCTCGCGGCCGGCCTCGCCTGGTCGGTCCACCAGTGGCACCGCCGCTTCGAGGTCCTCGCCGCGCTCACCGAACCGGACCGGGCGTACGAGCTGCTCGCGGCGCGCGACTACGAGTGACGGGCCGGCTGCCCGCCGGAGGACTCAGGCCCGCTCCTTCGCGACCAGGACCCGGGAGGTGACCTCCAGCAGGCAGCCCGCCACCAGGGCGATCGCCACGCCCGTCAACGGGTCGCGCCAGCCGACGAGTTGCAGCTGGAAGAAGTCGGCGAGCCAGGGGACGACCAGGACCAGCGCGAAGGCGCCGGACATCGCGCCGATCAGCAGCAGCCGCCACCAGGTGTAGGGGCGGGCCACGATCGCCAGGACCCAGATCGCGGTGATGAACAGGGTCAGGGTGGCGACCGAGGTGTCGGCCTTCAGGGTCGTCTCGTCGTCGCCCCGGGCCAGCGCGTAGGCGGTGAAGGTCGCGGCGCCGCAGATCACCCCGCCCGGGACGGCCAGCCGCAGGACGCGGCGGACGAAGCCGGTGCGGGCCCGCTCGTTGTTGGGGGCGAGGGCGAGGAAGAACGCCGGGATGCCGATGGTCAGCGAGGAGAGCACCGTCGAGTGCCGGGGCAGGAACGGGTACGGGACCTGGGTGAAGACCACCAGCAGGGCGAGCAGCACCGAGTAGACCGTCTTCACCAGGAACAGCCCGGCGACCCGCTCGATGTTGCCGATCACCCGGCGGCCCTCGGCGACCACCGAGGGGAGGGTGGCGAAGCGGTCGTCGAGCAGCACGATCTGGGCGACCGCCCGGGTCGCGTCCGAGCCGGTGCCCATCGCGACGCCGATGTCGGCGTCCTTCAGGGCGAGGACGTCGTTGACGCCGTCGCCGGTCATCGCGACGGTGTGGCCCTTCGACTGCAGGGCGCCCACCAGGGCGCGCTTCTGCTGTGGGGTGACCCGGCCGAAGACGGCGGTGCGGTCGGCGGCCTCGGCCAGCTCGGCGGGGTCGGTCGGCAGGGTGCGGGCGTCGGTCGCGGTCTCGGCGCCGGGCAGGCCGAGGTGCGCGGCGACGGCACCGACCGAGACGGCGCTGTCCCCGGAGATGACCTTGGCCCGGACGTCCTGGGAACGGAAGTAGCGCAGCGTGTCCGCCGCGTCGTCGCGCAGCCGCTGCTGCAGCACCAGCAGGGCGAGCGGCCGCAGCCGGGCGGCCGGGTCGGGGTCGTCCAGCGGCAGCGGGCTGCGGCCGAGCAGCAGGACCCGCAGGCCCCGGGCGCCCAGCTCGTCGACCTCGGCGAGCACGGAGGAGCCGGCCGGGAGCAGCACGTCCGGGGCGCCGAGCAGCCAGCTGCCCTCGGTGCCGCCGGGTTCGAGCAGCTGGACGCCGCTCCACTTGCGGGCGGACGAGAACGGGATCGCCTCCAGCACCCGCCAGCGGCCCTCCGGCGGCGGCCCGTACGCGTCGATGACAGCTCGCATGCTGGGGTTGGGGCGGGTGTCGGCGGCACCGATCGCGCCGAGCGCCTCGGCCAGCACGGCCTTGTCGGCCGGATCGACCTGGTCGGTCCGGTCGGTCCGGTCGGTTCGCGGGTCCTGCGGGGTGCCGTCCGGGGGATCGGATGGGGAATCGGACGGGGAATCGGACGGAGTGGTGAGCGGGCGGAGGTCGACCAGGTCCATGCCGCCCTCGGTGAGGGTGCCGGTCTTGTCCAGGCAGACGGTGTCGACCCGGGCCAGGCCCTCGATCGCCGGCAGCTCCTGGACCAGGCACTGCCTGCGGCCGAGCCGGACCACGCCGATCGCGAAGGCCACCGAGGTCAGCAGCACCAGGCCCTCGGGGACCATCGGCACGATGCCGGCCACCATCCGGCGGACCGCTTCCCTCCAGTCGTTGCGCTCCACGGCGAGCTGGCTGATCACCAGGCCGATCGCGGTCGGGACCAGCAGGTAGGTGATGAACCGGAGGATCTGGTCGATGCCGGTGCGCAGCTCGGACTTGACCAGGGTGAACTTGCTGGCCTCCTCGGCGAGCTTCGCGGCGTACGCCTCCTTGCCGACCTTGGTGGCGGTGAACGCGCCCGCGCCGGCCACCACGAAGGAGCCGGACATCACGTGGTCGCCGGGGTGCTTGAGGACCGGGTCGGGCTCGCCGGTCAGCAGCGACTCGTCGACCTCCAGGCCGTCCGCCTCGGTCAC
Organism: Kitasatospora sp. NPDC015121; assembly: GCF_055562955.1. Classification (NCBI taxonomy): domain Bacteria; kingdom Bacillati; phylum Actinomycetota; class Actinomycetes; order Kitasatosporales; family Streptomycetaceae; genus Kitasatospora; species Kitasatospora sp. NPDC015121. The sequence continues at coordinate 74,552 of NZ_JBVHEH010000017.1, read as the reverse complement.
GGTGCCGTCCACCACGACCTTGTCGCCGATGCCGAGCAGCACGGTGTCGTCCAGCACGATCTCGCCGGTGCCGACCTGCACGGCGGCGCCGTCCCGGCGGACCTGGGGGCGGGCCTCGCCGATCAGCGCGAGGCTGTCCAGGGTCTTCTTGGCGCGCAGCTCCTGGACGATGCCGATCGCCGTGTTGGCGACGATGACCAGGCCGAACAGGCCGTCCTGGATCGGGCCGACGACCAGGATGATGCCGAACATCACCCCGATGATCGCGTTGAAGCGGGTGAACACGTTGGCCCGGACGATCTCCCGCAGCGAGCGGCTGGAACGCACCGGGACGTCGTTCACCTGCCCGCGGGCGACCCGCTCGGCGACCTCGGCCGCGCTCAGCCCGGGCTGGTACGCGCCGCCCGCGCCGGTGGGGTGCGCGCCCTCGCCCGGGACGGGGCCGGGCGCGGCGGTGCCTTCCGCTGAGTGCGTCATGGCACGACTCTAGGTGGGCGATTTGTCCGGTGCGCCCCGCTTGGGAACGATTCCGGCCGGACGGGTGGCGGGGGCGGGCGGGTGCTACCGGGCCGGTTCGGCGGCCGCCTCGGCGGCGCGGGCGCGGCGGATCGCGGCCCGGCGGGCGGTGCAGTACTTCAGGCCGATCAGGCCGAGCAGGCCGCCGGACAGGCAGATCCACGGCCAGGTGCCGTGGCCGTGGTCGGACAGCCGGCCCTGGAACGGCACCAGCGCCACGAATCCGACGAACCACAGCACCGTCCCGGTGCCGACGATGGCGACGTCGTTCCCCTCCAGGGGCGGCGGGGCGGAGCGCAGGGCGGTCTTGGGCATGCGCCCTAGCCTACGGGGCGGTCCCGGGGGGCCGGGAGAGGCGGTCGGGCTTTCCCGGCGGGCCGCCCCTCCCGGCTCCCGGCACGCCCCGCGGGGCGGCTCCCGGGTCGGTCCCCGGGTGACTCCCGGGTGGCGGGGTGCGACCGGACGGCGTCCGAACGTGAGCGGGAACGACCGCAACGGATGCGGTCTACGCGCGAAGATGGCGCGTGCACGACCGGTGTCGACATACTGAAATCCCCCTTATCACCCCTCCCCGTCCCACCCCGCCCTCACCCCCACCCGGACTCCCGGCCTCCCCCGGCCTCTCCCGATCGAGGACCCCCGACATGTCTCCGCAGGCCCAGTCGACCGCCGCGTCGCCCGAGCCCTCCCAGAACGCGCCGCAGCCCCCGTCCGGCGCCCTGGACCGCTTCTTCAGGATCTCCGAGCGGGGTTCCACCCTGCCCCGGGAGATCCGCGGTGGTGTCGCCACCTTCTTCACGATGGCGTACATCCTGGTGCTCAACCCGATCATCCTGGCCTCGGCCACGGACATGAACGGCACCCACCTCGCCGGCGGGCAGCTGGTCACCGCGACCGCCCTCACCGCCGGCCTGACCACCCTGCTGATGGGCGTCATCGGCAACGTCCCGATCGGCCTGGCCGCGGGCCTGGGCGTCAACACCATCGTCGCGCTCCAGCTCGCCCCGCAGATGACCTGGCCGGACGCCATGGGCATGGTCGTCCTGGCCGGCTTCGCGATCATGCTGCTGGTCGCCACCGGCCTGCGCGAGCGCGTCATGAACGCCGTCCCGCTCGGCCTGCGCAAGGCCATCGCGATCGGCATCGGCCTGTTCATCACCCTGGTCGGCCTGGTCGACTCCGGCTTCGTCACCCGCATGCCGGACGCCGCCCACACCACCGTCCCGCTCCAGCTCGGCATCGGCGGCCACCTGCACGGCTGGCCCGTGCTGATCTTCATCCTCGGCCTGCTGCTCACCATGGCCCTGGTCATCCGCAAGGTGCCCGGCGCGATCCTGATCTCGATCGCCGTGATGACCGCCGCCGCAGTGGTCATCCAGGAGTTCGCCGACCTCTCCGCCGAGGTCTGGGGCCTCACCGTCCCGGCCTGGCCCGGCAACCCGGTCGCCACCCCCGACTTCGGCCTGGTCGGCCACTTCAGCCTGTTCGGCGGCTTCCAGCACGTCAGCGTGCTGACCGGCATCCTGTTCGTCTTCACCGTGCTGATGAGCTGCTTCTTCGACGCGATGGGCACCATCCTCGGCGTCGCCGACGAGGCCCACCTGCTCGACGAGAAGGGCGACCTCCCCGGCATCAACAAGGTCCTGATGGTCGACGGCATCGCCACCGCCGCCGGCGGCGCGACCTCCGCCTCCGCCAACACCTGCTTCGTCGAGTCCACCGCCGGCGTCGGCGAGGGCGCCCGCACCGGCTTCGCCTCCCTCGTCACCGGCGCGCTCTTCCTGCTCGCCCTCTTCCTCACCCCCCTCGCGACCATGGTCCCCGCCCAGGCCGCCACCCCCGCCCTGGTCACCGTCGGCTTCCTGATCCTGGCGAACTCCATCAAGGAGATCGACTGGTCCGACTACACCATCGCGATGCCCGCCTTCATCACCATCGTGATGATGCCGTTCACCTACTCCATCACCAACGGCATCGGCTTCGGCTTCATCACCTTCTGCCTCCTGCGCGTCGTCGCCGGCCGCGCCCGCACCGTCCCGATCGCGATGTACGGCGTCGCCGCCGTCTTCGCCTTCTACTACCTGATGCCCGCGCTCGGCCTCCTCTGACCCGAACCGCCCTGCTGCGACGGCGGCCCCGCACTCCTGGACGAGTGCGGGGCCGCTTTCGATGTCGACGACCTCCCGCGGCGCGGCGGAGGCCGAGCGGCACGGGGTCACCGGGCCGCCCATGCGCCGGGTGGTGCCGGCGGAAAAAAACCCGAGGTGGGGGCGGGGGTGGGCGGGTTAGGGTGGGCGCGTCCCAGGGCGGCCGTCTACCGCTCTTCCCGTGACGCGAGCAACGCGTCCGCAACCCAGGGAGTTGCTTCGGCATGGTGCGTGTCCTCATCGGTGAGCTGTCGGCGGCGGTCGGGCGGACGGTGACGGTGAAGGGGTGGGTCAACACGCTGCGGCTGCAGAGCAAGGTGCAGTTCGTGGTGGTGCGGGACCACACGGGGATGGTGCAGGTCACGCACCGGCGCGGGGGCGAGGGGGACGTGCTGGGGGAGTCGCTGCGGGGGCTGACGGTGGAGTCGGCGGTGGTGGTGACGGGGCGGGTGGTGGAGAACCCGGTGGTGAAGCTGGGCGGGCTGGAGATCGTTCCGGAGCGGGTCGAGGTGGTGTCGGCGGCCGAGCCGGGGCTGCCGATCGGGCCGGAGACCGGGGCGGAGCAGCGGCTGAACTGGCGGTTCCTGGACCTGCGACGGCCGGAGCGGCGGCTGGTGTTCGAGGTGCAGACCACGGTGGAGCGGGCGATGCGGGAGTTCGCGGCCGAGCAGGGCTGCACCGAGCTGCACACGCCGAAGCTGATGGGGACGGCCTCGGAGTCGGGCGCGGAGGTGTTCGAGGTCGGGTACTTCGAGCGGAAGGCGTACCTGGCGCAGTCGCCGCAGTTCTACAAGCAGATGGCGGTCGCGGGCGGCATCGACCGGGTCTTCGAGATCGGTCCGGTGTTCCGCGCGGAGCCCTCGTTCACGTCCCGCCACGCGACCGAGTTCACCGGGGTGGACGTCGAGTTGGCGTGGATCGACGGCGTGGAGGACGTGATGTCCTTCGAGGAGCGGATGCTGCGCCGGGTGCTGGAGCGGGTCGCCGAGCGGCACGGCGAGGAGGTCGAGCGGCACTGGGGCGTACGGGTCGTGGTGCCCGAACTGCCCTTCCCCCGGCTGACGATGGCCGAGGCGGTGCGGAGGCTGCGGGGCGCCGGGTGGGACCCGGAGGGCGTCCGGGAGGACCTCGACCCGGAGGGCGAGCGGCTGCTCAGCGCGCTGGTGGCGGAGGAGACCGGGCACGAGTTCGTGTTCGTGACGGGCTTCCCGGCCTCGGTGCGGCCGTTCTACCACCTGCGGTCGGCCGACGACCCGGCGGTCACCGACTCCTTCGACCTGCTCTGGAAGGGCGTGGAGATCACCACCGGCGCGCAGCGCGAGCACCGCCACGGCCGACTGGTCGAGCAGGCCCGGGAGAAGGGCCTGGACACCGGCCCGGAGGGCCCGCTCGGGCGGTACCTGGACTGCTTCCGGTACGGCATGCCGCCGCACGGCGGGTTCGGCCTGGGGCTGGGCCGGGTGCTGATGCTGGCGCTCGGGCTGCCCTCGATCCGGGACGCGGTGTTCCTCTTCCGCGGCCCGAACCGGCTGGAGCCGTGAGGCCGTTCAGTCGCGAGCCCGGCCGGTGCGGGTGGAGCCGGGGGGCCACAGGACGTCCACCGGCAGTCCGGCGGCCCGGGCGGCGGTGACCATGTCGGCCGTCCCGCCCGGCCCGTTGCCGGGGCCGCCGTCCCAGACGGCGAGCACCCGGTCCGCGAGCAGCAGCAGCCGGTCGTTGGCGGCGACGTACGCGGCCGGGTCGAGCCGGGCGGCGGGCAGGACCAGGACCTGCCGGGCGGCGGCCCGCAGCCGGTCGAACGCGGCGCGTTCGGCCGGGGTGGCCCGCGGGTCCGGGTAGTCGGGCCCGGGCAGCACGGCGACCAGCCGGCCGCCCCGGGCCAGCACGGCGTCCGCGAAGAGCGTGTCGGCGCCCGGCGCCAGGCAGGAGACGCCGGTCAACTCGGCGGCCGGGTACGGGGCGAGGTACGCGTCCAGGGCGGCGCGGACGGCGCGGGAGGTGGCCGGGGCGAGGTCCAGGTGCCCGGTCACGGCGATCACGGGCATGGCGGGCGCTCCCAGGACCGGTGGCGGATGGTGTGCCGGATCCTGCCAGGACGGCGGCCCGGCGGGCGGGAGTTGATCGGGATCGGTCCGAAAAGCGGCGCCCCGGGGTGGAGCCGCGGGTACCGGCGGTGTGCTGGACAGCGTGGACCGGCCGCCCGACAATCACGCTATGGCCGCTCAGGAGTTCAGCACCCAGCTCGCCCGACCCTCGCAGGCCGAGCGGGACAGCGCGCTGGAGGTGCTGCGGGACGGGGTCGGTAGCGGCCGGCTCTCGCACGACACCTTCATCCGCCGGATGGAGCTGGTGCTGACCGCCCGCAGCCGCGCCGAACTCGCCGAGGTGGTCGGTGACCTGCGCACCTACGGGCCCCTCTCCCGGGTGCTGCTGCGCACCGTGGCGAAGGTCTCCGCGCTGCAGGTCCGGCTCCGGCAGACCTGGCACGCCGAGCAGTTGACCAGGCTGCGGCTGCCCGACCCGGCCGTGCGGCGGCTGCGGATCGGCCGGATGACCGGCTCCGACCTCCGGCTCGGCGACTCGACCGTCTCCCGGCACCACGCCGAGCTGCGCTTCGAGGCCGGCGACTGGGTGCTGTACGACCTGGGCTCCAGCAACGGTACCTACGTCAACGACCGCCGGGTGGCCGGCGGCACCGTGGTCCGGGCCGGCGACCGGCTGCGCTTCGGGCGGTTGGGGTTCCACCTCACCGCCGACTGAGCGAGGCCCCCGGGGGGCGGCGCCGCGCGGTGATCGAAATCAATTTTCCTTAGACTCGGTAATGACGTAGTCTAATGACATGCCCGAGATGTCCGAGGACGACCTGCTGGCGGTCAGCCAGCTGCGGTCGGCCGCGATGCGCCTGGCCCGACGGTTGCGACACCAGCGGGTCGAGGAGTCGCTGAGCCCCACCGAGATGGGGGTGCTCGGCACGCTCGCCCGCTGCGGCAGGGCGACACCCGGCGAGCTGGCCCGCAAGGAGCACGTCCAGCCGCCGTCGATGACCAGGATCATCGCGATGCTGGAGGAGAAGGGCCTGGTGCGGCGCGAGCCGCACCCGGAGGACCGCCGGCAGGTGGTGGTCAGCAGCACGGAGCAGGCCGAGGAGATCCTCAACGAGTCCCGCCGCCGGCGCAACGCCTGGCTGGCCGAGCTCGCCGAGGGCCTCGACGAGGAGGAGTGGGAGCGGCTCAAGACCGCCGCGCCCGTCCTCTACAAGCTGGCCAACATGTGACCGGTCCGGTCCGGACCAGTCCGGCACCCGGCCCCGCCCAGCACCCGTCCCGTCCCGGGCACCCGAAGGAGAACCGCATCACCGCACGACCCACCAGCACCACAGAACGCGCCGCGACCGGACGAACGGTCACGGCGCGCCGAGGGGAGACCACCTTGACACCGCCGGCCGCCCGCGCCGCCGCGATCCGCACCGCGACCATCCGCACCGACCTCCGCACCGACACCCGCCGCCCCGCCGCCGCCCGCCTCACGGGCGTGCGCCACGAGGAACCGCTCACCGACGAAGCGGCCACCACCGGGACCGCGCCCACCGGCGCCCCCGCCGCGCAGAGCCAGGCGCCCGCCCCCGCGGGCCTGCCGGGCAGCGGCGACGACGACCCCGAGCATCCCAACGCGGCGGAGGCCCCCGCCGCTTCGCCGGGCCGGTTCACCCGCCCGGGAGGGATGTTCTCGTCCCTGCGCATCCGCAACTACCGGTACTACTTCGCCGGCCAGGTGGTCTCCAACACCGGCACCTGGATGCAGCGCATCGCCCAGGACTGGCTGGTGCTCAGCCTCACCGGCAGCCCGTTCGCGGTCGGCATCACCACCGCCATGCAGTTCCTGCCGATGCTGCTGCTCGGCCTGTGGGGCGGCGTCCTCGCCGACCGGCTGCCCAAGCGCCGCCTGCTGATCGCCACCCAGGGCGCGATGGGCCTGCTCGCCGCCGGCCTCGCCCTGCTCACCGTCACCGGCGCCGTCACACCCGTCGCGGTGTACCTGTTCGCGCTGCTGCTCGGCCTGGTCACGGTGGTCGACAACCCGACCCGGCAGGCCTTCGTCAGCGAGATGGTCCCCGCCAAGGACCTCGCCAACGCGGTCAGCCTGAACGCCGCCAACTTCCAGACCGCCCGCCTGGTCGGCCCCGCCGTCGCCGGCGCGCTGATCGCCGCGGTCGGCAGCGGCTGGGCGTTCGCCGTCAACGCGCTCTCCTTCGTCGCGGTCATCGGCGGCCTGCTCGCCATGCGGGCCGGCGAACTGCGCCCCGTCGAGCGGATCGCCCGCGAGCGCGGACAGCTCCGCGAGGGCCTGCGGTACGTCCGGGAGCGGCCCGAGCTGCTCTGGCCGATGGTGCTCGCCGGGTTCATCGGCACCTTCGGATTCAACTTCCCGACCCTGCTGGCCGGCTTCGCGCACGACACCTTCCGCGTCGGCGCCGGCGCGTACGGCCTGCTCAACACCGCGATGGCGGTCGGCTCGCTGACCGGCGCGCTGCTCGCCGCCCGCCGGGGCGCGCCCCGGCTGCGCCGCCTGGTGTTCGCCGCGCTCGCCTTCGGCGCGCTGGAGGTGCTGGCCGCGCTCGCGCCCGGCTACTGGACCTTCGCGCTGCTGCTCACCCTGATCGGCGTGTTCGGCCTGACCTTCAACACCTCGGTCAACTCGGCCCTGCAGCTCGGCACCGACCCCGAGATGCGCGGCCGGGTGATGGGCCTGCTGGTACTGGTCTTCACCGGCGGCACCCCGATCGGCGCCCCGCTGGTCGGCTGGATCACCGCCGAGCACGGCCCGCGCGTCGGCCTGCTCGCCTGCGGCCTGGTCTCGGCCGCCGCGGCCGGCGTGGTCGCGCTCGTCCTCGGCCGGATCAGCGGGCTGCGCCTGCGCCTGGACCCGCACCCGGTGCGGACCCGCGGCCGGGTGTTCTCGGTGGTGCAGAAGGGCGACCTGGCGACCGCCTGCTAGCCCGTCGGCCGGACCGCCCGGGCCGGTGGGCTGGCCGGGCCGGGGCCGGTCGGTCCTCGATGGCCGGGAGGGTGCGGGTGGGCCCGAGCCGCTCGTACTGCTCGGCCGGCCGGCCGCCCCCGCCCGCGGAGCGGTCCACCCGGAGCAGGGCGGCGCCGCGCTCGCGGACCCGGTGGCGGGCCCGGCGGCCAGGGCCGCGCCGACGCCGGTGCCGCGGCGGGCCGGGTCGGTGAGCGGCCGGCGGACGAACAGCTCCGGCCCGTCGGCCGGCGCGCAGATGCCCGGCGGGGCGGCGTCACGGTTCCCGTCACCGCCCCCGTCACCGGCCGGGCCGCCGGCCGCGTCGGGAAGGGCGAGCAGGACCAGGTTCTCCGCCGTCACCGCCGAGGCCCGCTCCGCCGCGCCCGGGCGCCGCGACCACCGCCCGGCGATCCACGGCCCGGCGACCACGGCCCGGCGCCCCACTGGCCGGAGCGGACGCGCATGGAGGTCCTTTTATCCGATGGGCGGCGCCGGGGCGGTGGGGCAGGATGACGGGATGAGGCTCTTCGTCGCCGTGAACCCTCCGCCCCTCGCCAAGCACGAGCTCGCCGAGGCCGCCGCGCCGCTGCGCGGGCTGCCCGGTGCGGGCGGGCTGCGCTGGACCGAGCCCGCCGGGTGGCACCTCACCCTGGCGTTCCTCGGCGAGGTGCCGGCCGACGAACTGCCCGCGCTGGAGCACGCGCTGGCCCGGGTCGCGGGCGGGCACCCCGCGCACCGGCTGCGGCTGGCCGGCGGCGGGACCTTCGGCGAGCGGGCGCTGTGGGCGGGCGTCGAGGGGGACGTCCGGGTCCTGCGCGAGCTGGCCTCGGCCGTCCAGCACGAGCTGGGCGCCGCCGACGAGGAGCGCGGCTTCCACCCGCACCTGACCCTGGCCCGGGCCGGCACCACCCGGCGGCACGGCGCGGGCGGCCCGGCCGACCTGCGGGCGATGGCCGACGCGCTGCGGGGGTTCCGGGGCACCGAGTGGCCGGCCGGCCGGATCCAGCTGATGCGCAGCGGGACGGGCTACGGCCCGGCCCGCTACACGGCGCTGGAGGGCTGGCCGCTGGGCCGCTGACGGCCCCGTCAGCCGAGTTCGGGTTCGGCGCGGAGCTGGATCCGGGCCGGTCCGGCGGTGCCGAGCTCCAGCAGGACGAGGGAGTTGGGGCCCGGCCGGAGCAGCGGTCCGGGGCAGTACAGGGTGCGCTGCGGGCCGCGCGCGTCGTAGCGGCCGAGCAGGAACCCGTTCACCCAGAGGTAGCCGTGCCCGCCCTCGGGGACGGCGAGGAAGGCGTCACCGGTGGCGTCCAGGTGCAGGGTGCCGCGGGCCAGCGTCTCGGGCGCGGGGGTGCCCGGGCCCCAGGCGGCGGCCGCGGGCAGCGGGTCGAGGGCGAGCGGCTCGGCCTGCCAGCCGTGCAGGTACTGCCGCTCGTGCCGGACGCCGGTGACGCCCTTGGTCTCGCCGAGCAGCGGCCCGTAGTTGACCCGGCCGAGCGATTCGACCAGCAGGCTGATCCGGGCCCCGCCGCCGGCCGTGACCGGTTCGGCGTCCGCGCCGCGCTCCAGCGAGGCGACGTGCTTCCCGTCGACGCGCAGGCCGGCCCGGTCGCGCAGCCCCTCGACGGTGAGCGGTAGTTCGGGGCTGAGCGCGGGCACCGTGGTGGTGTAGCGGACCAGGCCGTGCTCCAGCCCGAGTTCCTCGAACAGCGGCGGGACGGGCGCGTGCACGGCGGGCCCGAACGGCAGCTCGGCGTACTCGTCGAGGGGCACCTCGCGGGCCGCCAGCACCGGTGCGGGCGCGGGGAGTCCGGGGGTGCGCTCGTCCAGGAACCGCGCCTCGTCCGGGTGTTCGGCGGCGAACTCGGCGAGCACCCGCCGGAACGCCTCGAACTTGGCGGTGGGCAGGCCGCGTTCGTCCAGCGGGGCGTCGTAGTCGTAGGAGGTGACGGTCGGCTGGTACGGGGAGTGCGTCCAGTCGGTGGAGTTGAACGGCGGGTCGGCGTGGTTGGCGCCCGCGGCGGTGCCGAAGTTGGTGCCGCCGTGGGCCATGTACAGGTTGACCGAGCCGCCCGCCGCGAGGATCCGGCGCAGGCTGTCGGCCGCGTCGTCGGCGTCCCGGGTGTGGTGCGGGCGGCCCCACTGGTCGAACCAGCCGTTCCAGAACTCCATGCAGAACGGCGGGTCCTCGGGGCGGTGGCGGCGCAGCGCGGCGAAGCCGCGCTCCGGTTCGGAGCCGAAGTTGACGGTCGCCAGCACCCCGGGGACGGTGCCGGCCGCGAGCATGTGGTCCTCGGGCCCGTCCGAGGTGAACAGCGGCACGCTCACGCCGCGCTCGCGCAGCCCCCGGGCCAGTGCGGCCAGGTACCCGCCGTCGCTGCCGAACGCGCCGTACTCGTTCTCCACCTGCACCATCAGCACGCTGCCGCCCGGCCGCCCCCACTGCCGTTCCACCACCTGCGGCAGCAGCACGTCGAAGAACGCCCCCACCGCGGCCAGGAACTCCGGGTCGCCGGTGCGCGCCCGCCGCCCCAGCCGGGCGGTGAGCCAGCCGGGCAGGCCGCCGTTGTCCCACTCCGCGCAGATGTACGGGCCGGGCCGGACGATCGTCCACAGGCCCTGTCGCCGCGCCTCGTCCAGGAACGCGCCGAGTTCGTCGATCCGGGCGAACCGGCCGGGCGCGGGCTCGTGCAGGTTCCACGGCACGTAGGTCTCGACCGTGTTCAGCCCCATCGCCCGCACCGCCGCGAGCCGGTCGGCCCACTGCTCGGGGCGGCTGCGGAAGTAGTGCACCGCGCCGGACAGGATGCGCAGCGGACGGCCGTCTAGGCGGAAACCGGTCGAGTCGTAGGTGAGCATGCCCCTAGCCTGCCCAACCGGGGGGCCGGTAGCCGCGCGGACATGCGCGGGCGGGTCGAGGGGCATGCCGCGGCTCCCGGCTCCGGCGGGTGTTCCGGGGGACCTGATTTCGGGGCCGGGCGTGCGGCGGATTAGTCTCGGGGGGTGGACCCGAAGACCCGTATGCGGATCGTCACCGGCGCGTTCGTCCTGCTGCTCGCCGTGGTGATCGTCAGCGCGCTCCTGCAGAAGTAGCGGCCGCGTCCCCTGCCGGCGGCGGGGTGGTGCGCAGGCGGCCGAGCATGCCGGGGTTGGCGATGCCGGGGAGCAGCATGCGCCACAGGGCGGTCAGGCGCTGCGGGAGGTCGGCGCGGGCGGTGTAGACCTGGGACATCACGCGGACGCCGGTGAAGGCGGCGATGACCACGTCCGCGGCCTCGTCGAGGTCGAGGCCGGGCAGGGTCTCGCCCTGGGCGGCGGCCTCGGCGAGCAGCCCGCGGACGACGGCCCGGGACTGCTCGTACGGGGTGTCGACGGGGCGGGACAGCGAGGTCTGCTCGACGGCGAGGCGGACGGCGGCGCGCAGCACGGCGTCGGTGTGCAGGCGTTCGGCGAAGGCGAAGCAGAGGTCGATGACGGACTGCAGCCGGCTGGAGTGCTCGGGGACGGCCAGGCCCTCGCCGTGGGCGTCCAGCACGGCGAGCGCGATGGCCTCCTTGGACGGGAAGTGGTGGTAGAGCGCGCCCCGGGTCAGGCCGGTGCGGGCGAGGATCTCGTTGGTGCCGGCGGCGTCGTAGCCGCGCAGGTCGAAGACCTCGGCGGCGGCCTCCAGGATGGCCCGCCGGGAGCGGAGCCCGCGTTCCTGCTTCGTCATTCCGGTCTCCTCGTGCGCGGCCGGGGCCAGGACAGTGCCGACCGGTCTGCATCCTATCGGCAGTCGGGGCCGTCCCAGAGGGAAATGATCTGCTCTTCGGAGGCGGCCGGGGCGGTTTTCCATACAGATGGATCTGTATGGTTTTTGCTCGTGCGGCCCCGCCCCGGAGGCCCGGGAGACGCCGAGGAGGCCCGGTCCGCGTGCGGACCGGGCCTCCTCGGGACGGCGTGCGATCAGTCGTTCAGGTGCTCGACGACGTAGTCGATGGCGCCGGTGAGCTTCTCGACGTCCGCCGGGTCGATCGCCGGGAACATCGCGACGCGCAGCTGGTTGCGGCCCAGCTTGCGGTAGGGCTCGGTGTCCACGATGCCGTTGGCACGCAGTGCCTTGGCGACCGCGGCGGCGTCCACCGAGTCGTCGAAGTCGATGGTGCCGACGACCTGCGAGCGCTCCTCCGGCTTGGCCACGAAGGGCTGCGCGAAGGAGGACTTCTCGGCCCAGGAGTACAGGATCGAGGAGGACTCCGCGGTGCGGGCCACCGCCCAGTCCAGGCCGCCCTGGCCGTTCAGCCACTCCAGCTGGTCGGCCAGCAGGAAGAGGGTGGTGATGGCCGGGGTGTTGTACGTCTGGTCCTTCGAGGAGTTGTCGATCGCGGTCGGCAGGTCGAAGAACGGCGGGACGTACCGGCCGGAGCCGGCGATCTCCGCGGCGCGCTCCAGCGCAGCCGGCGAGAAGGTGGCCAGCCAGAGGCCGCCCTCGGAGGCGAAGGACTTCTGCGGGGCGAAGTAGTAGACGTCCGTCTCGCGGATGTCGACCGGCAGGCCGCCGGCGCCGGAGGTGGCGTCGACCAGGACCAGCGAGCCGGCGTCCGCGCCCTCGGGGCGGCGGATCGGCATCGCGACACCGGTGGAGGTCTCGTTGTGGGTGAGGCCGTAGACGTCCACACCCGCCTCGGCGACCGGCAGCGGGTGGGTGCCCGGGGCGGTCTTGATCACCGTCGGCTCGGCCAGCCACGGGGCGGCCTTCACGGAGGAGGCGAACTTGGAGGAGAACTCGCCGAAGTCCAGGTGCTGCGACTTCTCGCGCACCAGGCCGAAGGCGGCGATGTCCCAGAACGCGGTGGAGCCGCCGTTGCCGAGCACGACCTCGTAGCCCTCCGGCAGCGAGAACAGCTCGGCGACGCCCTGGCGGACGCGCTTGACGATGTTCTTGACCGGGGCCTGGCGGTGGGAGGTGCCCAGCAGGGAGGTTCCGGTGGCGGCGAGGGCACTCAGGGCCTCGGGGCGCACCTTGGAGGGGCCGCAGCCGAAGCGGCCGTCGTTGGGCAGATTGTCGGCGGGGATCTGAATCTGAGCCACCCGCGCAGCCTATCCCCCGGATATGCGCCCGCGGTACGCCCGTCCGGCCGCTGAGACGTGATCTTGGCCGCGCCGGGCAGGCCGCACCGGGGCGCGTGACCCCTGGTCAGGGGCTGTTCGCGCGCCCGGTGGCGGCCGCCGCCGGGCTGACGCCCGGTCAGTCGTTCACCCGGAAGTGGAGCCGGTCGGGTCAGCCGGCGATCTGGTCCCAGCCCTCGATCTCCTGCGGCTTGCGGGCGGCCGGGCCGATGTAGCGGGCGGCCGGACGGACCAGTCGGCCGGTGCGCTTCTGCTCCAGGATGTGCGCCGACCAGCCGGCCGTGCGGGCACAGGTGAACATCGAGGTGAACATGTGCGCCGGGACCTCGGCGAAGTCCAGCATGATGGCGGCCCAGAACTCGACGTTGGTGGCCAGCACGCGGTCGGGGCGGCGGTTGTGCAGCTCCTCCAGCGCGGCCTTCTCCAGCGCCTCGGCGATCTCGAAGCGCGGCGCGCCGAGCTCCTTGGCGGTGCGGCGCAGCACCCGGGCGCGCGGGTCCTCGGCGCGGTAGACCCGGTGGCCGAAGCCCATCAGGCGCTCGCCCTTGTCGAGGGCGTTCCTCACGTAGCCGGCCGCGTCGCCGGTGCGCTCGATCTCCTCGATCATGCCGAGCACCCGGGACGGCGCGCCGCCGTGCAGCGGGCCGGACATCGCGCCGACCGCGCCGGAGAGCGCCGCCGCGACGTCCGCGCCGGTGGAGGCGATCACCCGGGCGGTGAAGGTGGAGGCGTTCATGCCGTGCTCGGCGGCCGAGGTCCAGTACGCGTCGACGGCCTTGACGTGCTTCGGGTCCGGCTCGCCGCGCCAGCGGATCATGAACCGCTCGACGATCGTCTCGGCCTTGTCGATCTCGCGCTGCGGCACCATCGGCAGGCCCTGGCCGCGGGCCGACTGGGCCACGTACGACAGCGCCATCACGGCGGCCCGGGCGAGGTCGTCGCGGGCCTGCTCGGCGGAGATGTCGAGCAGCGGCTTGAGGCCCCAGACCGGGGCGAGCATGGCGAGGGCGGACTGCACGTCGACCCGGATGTCGCCGGAGTGGACCGGGATCGGGAACGGCTCGGCGGCCGGCAGGCCGGGGGCGAACTTGCCGTCCACCAGCAGGCCCCACACGTGCCCGAAGGAGACCTGGCCGACCAGGTCCTCGATGTCCACCCCGCGGTAGCGCAGCGCCCCGCCCTCGCGGTCGGGCTCGGCGATCTCGCTCTCGAAGGCGACTACACCCTCAAGGCCGGGTACGAAATCCGACATCTGAACGGCTCCTTCAGTGATCCGACGCGGCACGCGGCCGTGGTGGGGCGGCGCGCCGGTGGCCGATGGTGGTTGGCACTCGGTGTCAGATTGTCAGGCACGGAGTGCATTGCGCCATACACCACGACGGTGATGTTTCCCCCACGGGCCGCCCGAACCCCTGTCGTCTCCGGCGTCCTCGGCGGATTTTCGGGGCGTCCCGGGCGATAGCCGGACGATTCCCCGCGCAGCGGGTGGTGAAGCGGTGGCGAGCCACCCTATCCCCAGGCGTTCGCTCGGACGTAGCGGCGCCCGGAGCTTGTCGTACGGGATGATGGGAGGGTGCCTACCGCGGAACGCCACCCGAACGCCGAGCCGAGTGCCACGTCCCTGCCCGCCGGTGCCGCCGGCCCGGCCGGGCCCGTCGAGGAGCGGTCCGGGCCCGTCGACGAGCGGCCCTGGCCCGACCCGTCGGTGATGCGCGAGCACTACCGGCACGAGGGGCTGGCCGAGGGGCAGCTCGCCGAGGACCCCTACCGGCAGTTCGCCCGCTGGTTCCAGGAGGCGGGCGAGGCGGGGGTGGCCGAGCCGAACGCGATGGTGCTCTCCACCGCCGACGCCGAGGGGCTGCCGTCCTCCCGGACCGTGCTGCTCAAGGGCTACGACGGGCGCGGCTTCGTGTTCTTCACCAACTACGGCTCCCGCAAGGGCACCGACCTGGCGGCCAACCCGCACGCGGCGCTGCTCTTCCCGTGGATCGCGCTGGCCCGCCAGGTGATCGTCACCGGCCGGGTGGAGAAGGTGGGCCGGGACGAGACCGCCGCCTACTTCCGCACCCGGCCGCACGGTTCGCAGCTCGGCGCCTGGGCCAGCGAGCAGTCCAGCCCGGTGGCCGACCGCGAGGTGCTGGAGCGGCGGTACGCCGACCTGGCCGCCCGCTACCCGGAGGGCGAGGGGGTGCCGGTGCCGCCGTTCTGGGGCGGCTACCGGGTGGTCCCGCGCACCGTCGAGTTCTGGCAGGGCCGGGAGAACCGGCTGCACGACCGGCTGCGCTACGTCGCGGCGGGCGAGGGCTGGCGGGTCGAGCGGCTCTGCCCCTGACGGCGCGTCGGGCGCCGGTCCGCCGGCGGGGGAACGGGATCGCCAGCGGGCCGGTGGCGGCGGGGAGGGTCCCCGCCGGCCTCGGGAGGTGTCGCGATGTCCGGTGAGCGCGGTGACGGGGACGAGGGGGGCTCCCGCCGGAGCGGGAGGGCGGCCGGGGACGGCCGGTCGGTCCGGGTGGCGCCGCCCGGGTCGGCTCCCCAGTTCGACCGTCGCTAGCACGAGCGGGTGTGTTGGTATACCGCCGAATGGCTGACCTGCGGAAAGTGATGAAACGTCAACTCGGGCCGGTGGGACGGCAAAAGACGCGATGTGGAGGTTTCGGGTGGGCTCCACAGGGAACGCGCGATGGCTATGCTTGGCCCCGCCGCATCGGGGCAGGCTCCGCCTGCGCGGTACTTCCATTCGCACGCCTCACTTGAAGAAGGCAACGCCAATGACCACTACTGCACTTGTCGAAGACCTGTCCGGGCCGCGGGCCGCTTTCGAACGCGCCGCCCTGGCCGACCTCGCCGCGCTGGACGCCGAGGACCTCACCGCGCAGATCGAGCGGGTGCTGCCCGCGGCCGCGTCCCGCCAGGTGGCGGTCGCGGCCTTCCAGTCGTCCATCTGATCGCGCGGTAACTGCCGAATCGGTTCGCCCGGGATGTCCGAAACAGTACCTTTCAGCCAGTTCGTGCTGAAGGTCCACAGTCGCTGCGACCTGGCCTGCGACCACTGCTACGTGTACGAGCACGCCGACACGAGTTGGAGCCGCAAGGCCAGGGCGGCCTCGGACGAGGTGCTGGAGCGGACGGCCGGCCGGATCGGCGAACACGCCCGCACCCACCGGCTCCCCGCCGTGCACGTCGTGCTGCACGGCGGGGAGCCGCTGCTGGCCGGCCCGGACCGGCTGCGCCGGGCCGCCGAGCTGCTGCGCGCCGCGCTGCCCGCCGGCTGCGAGCTGGACCTGCGGATCCACACCAACGGGGTGCTGCTGAGCC
Organism: Kitasatospora sp. NPDC015121; assembly: GCF_055562955.1. Lineage (NCBI taxonomy): Bacteria > Bacillati > Actinomycetota > Actinomycetes > Kitasatosporales > Streptomycetaceae > Kitasatospora > Kitasatospora sp. NPDC015121. Next base: position 58,452 of record NZ_JBVHEH010000017.1, on the reverse strand, counting down.
GCCGGTTCCTGGAGCTCTTCGCCGAGCAGGGCGTCAAGGTCGGCGTCTCGCTGGACGGCGACCGGCTCGCCAACGACCGGCACCGGCTCTTCCCGGACGGCCGCTCCAGCCACGCCAAGGTGCTGGCCGCCCTCGCCCTGCTGCGCGAGCCGGAGTTCCGCCACCTGTACGCCGGGCTGCTGTGCACCGTCGACGTCGCCAACGACCCGGTCGCGGTGTACGAGGCGCTGGTCGCCGAGCAGCCGCCGCGGATCGACTTCCTGCTGCCGCACGCCACCTGGGACCACCCGCCGGTCCGCCCCGAGGGCGCCGGGGAGACCCCGTACGCCGACTGGCTGCTGACGGTCCACCGGCACTGGAGCGAGCGGGGCCGCCCGGTGCCGGTGCGGATCTTCGACTCGGTGCACCGCACCCTGCGCGGCCGCTCCAGCCTCACCGAGTCGCTCGGCCTCGACCCGGCGGACCTGGTGGTCGTCGAGACCGACGGGACGCTGGAGCAGGCCGACAGCCTCAAGACCGCCTACGACGGCGCGCCCGCCACCGGCTTCGACGTGTTCGCGCACAGCCTGGACGAGGTCGCCCGGCATCCGGGCATGCGGGAGCGGCAGTCCGGCCTCGCCGGCCTCGCCGCGCAGTGCCGGGCCTGCCCGGTGGTGCGCAGCTGCGGAGGCGGCCTCTACGCCCACCGATACCGGACCGGCGGGGGCTTCGACCACCCGTCGGTGTACTGCGGGGACCTCTTGAAGCTCATCACCACCATCCGCGACCGGGTCTCGGCCCCCGTCGCCGTGCCCGCCCAGCAGCGCCGGCCGCTGACCGACGCGCACCTGGACGAACTCGCCCGCGGCCTCGGCGGCCCGGACGCCGTCGCCGCCCTCGGCAAGGCCCAACTGGAGCTCTCCCGGAGGCTGGTGACCGCCGTCGGGGCGGCCGGCAACACTCCGGCCTGGCAGCTGCTGGCGCAGACCGACCGCACCGCGCCGGGCGCGCTGGACGCGGTGCTCGCCCACCCGTACACCCGGGCCTGGGCGGTGCGCTGCCTGGGCGGGGAGGGGCGGGCCGACCTGGGCGGGCTGGCCGAGCTGGCGGCGGCGGCCGCGGCCCGCGGGCGGACCGAGTTCGAGCTGGTGGTGCCGGTCCGGGCGGGCTGGCTGCACCTGCCGACGCTGGGCCGGCTGCGGCTGGACGGCCGGAGCGAGGCGGTGCTGCGCGGCGGCCCCGACGGGCTGAGCTGCGGGGAGCACACCGTCGGCTGGGACCGGGCCGGCGACCACCTGTGGCAGCCCGTCCGCCGGGTCGCCCTGCCGGGCTGGACGCTCGCCCTGGAGGACACCGACCCGCAGCGCGACAGCCACCAGTGGCCCGCCGCCGACCGCCTCACCGACGCCGAACTGCTCGACTGGACGGGCGCGTTGCGGGAGGCCTGGGAGCTGCTCGGCCGGGACCTGCCCGAGTACGCGGCCGGCCTCGCGGCCGGCCTGACCACCGTCACCCCGCTCGCCCCCGGGCCTGCCGGGCGGGACGTCAGCGCCGCCGCCCGGCAGGCCCACGGCGCGGTCGGGATCGCCCGGCCGACCACCGCGCCGGTGCTGGCGCTGCTGCTCGCGCACGAGTTCCAGCACGTCAAGCTCGGCGCCGTGCTCGACCTGTACGACCTGTACGACCCGGCGGACGAACGGCTGTACTACGCGCCGTGGCGGCCCGACCCGCGCCCGCTGGAGGGGCTGCTCCAGGGCACCTACGCGCACCTGGCGGTCGCCGCGTACTGGGCCGCCCGGGTGCGGACGTACGACGGGATCCGGGGCGACGCCGCCGCGGCGGCCCGGCGGCAGCTGGCCACCTGGCGGGCGCACACCGCCGACGCGATCGAGACGCTGGCGGGCTCCGGCTCGCTCACCCCGCTCGGGGAGCGCTTCGCCGCGGGGATGCGCACGGCGCTCGCCCCCGCGCTGGCGGTGCCGGTCGGCGCCGCCGCCGAGCGGGCCGCGAAGGAGGCCGCGGCCGCCGACCTGGCCGCCCGGCAGGACGCGGCGGCCCGGCGGTGACCGGCACGGTGGTGCGCCCGACCGGGGCGCTGGGGGAGCGGCCGGAGCACCCCTGGTCGGTCGGCGCGCTCGCCGGGCAGCTGCGGGAGCTGGGCGTCCGGGAGGGTGAGGTGCTGCTGGTGCAGTCCTCGCTGCGGGCGGTCGGGCCGGTCGCCGGGGGCGCGCGGGGAGTGGTGGAGGCGCTCGTCCGGGCGCTGGGGGCGCACGGCACGCTGGTCGTGTACACCGCTACACCCGAGAACTCCCGGACCTCCCCCCACTACCGGGCCGCCACCGCCGGGCTGACCCCCGCCGAACTGGCCGAATACCACCGGCGCATGCTCGCCTGGGACCGCCGGAGCACCCCCGCCTCGCCGACCATGGGCCGGCTCGCCGAGGAGGTCCGGCTGCGGCCCGGCGCGCGGCGCAGCGCGCACCCGCAGACCTCGTTCACCGCGCTCGGGCCCGCCGCCGCCGAGCTGACCGACGGGCACCTGCTGGAGTGCCACCTCGGCGACGACTCGCCGGCCGGCCGGCTCTACCGGGCCGGCGCGCGCTGCCTGATGATCGGCGTGCCGGTGTGGTGCTGCACCCCCCTCCACCTGCTGGAGTACTGGCAGCCCGACCGGCCCGAGCAGCACTACACCTGCGTGCGGCGGGGCCCGGGCGGCGAGCGCGAACTGCTGCGGTTCACCGGCGTCCGACTGGAGGACCGGCACTTCCCGGCGATGGGCGACCTGCTCGACCGGGAGCTCGGCGGCGCGCTGCGCCGGGGCCCGGTCGGCCTGGCCCCGAGCTTCCTGATGCCGATCCGGGAGGCGGTCGACCTCGCCGCCAAGTGGTATCCGAACCGGCCCAGTTGAGTCCCCATCAGATCAAGGCCCTATTCCATTCGGACCGCCGGTCTTCCTACACTTGAGACCCTTTCGGGGGAACAGTGACAGGCGGGCTCGGGGGAGGCGCGTGTGAACAGCGGGGCCGGCCAGAGGAAGGACGCTCCCAGGCCGTACTTCTTCCTCAGCTACGCGCACACCCCGCGGATCAACTCGCGGGGCGCGGCCGACCCCAACCTGTGGGTGGCGAAGCTCTACCAGGACCTGTGCGAGGCGATCCTGCAGATCACCGACGCGCCGTCCGGCCACCCCGTCGGGTTCATGGACCGCTCCATGCACCAGGGCCAGAAGTGGGCCGAGCGGCTCTCCCGGGAGCTGGCCAGCTGCCGGGTCTTCGTGCCGCTGTACTCGCCGCGCTACTTCAAGTCCGAGGCGTGCGGCCGGGAGTGGCACCTGTTCACCCGCCGCTCGGTCTACCAGCGGCGGCCCACCGCCGAGCGGATGACCGGCATCGTCCCGGCGCTGTGGGTCTCCATGGAGCACTACCAGCTGCCCCGGGTCGCCGGTGAACTCCAGTTCAACCACGACAGCTTCGGCGCCGAGTACGCCACCGAGGGCCTGTACGCGCTGATGAAGATCGCCGCGTTCAGCTCCGAGTACCACACCGCGGTGTGGCGGCTGGCCCGGCGGATCGTCGACGTCGCCGAGCAGACCGTCATCCCGGCCGGCCAGGTGCTCGACTTCGAGTCCCAGCCGTCCGCCTTCGACCAGCCCGACACCGCCGACCAGGTCCGGATCTCGGTCTTCTCCTACCAGGAGCGCGAACTGCCCCCGCAGCGCAGCGCCACCTGGTACGGCGAGCAGCGCACCGACTGGCAGCCCTACCGCCCCGACTCCTCCCGGCCGCTGGCCCAGGACGCCGCCGACATCGCCCGCGGCATGGGCTTCCAGCCCACCGTCCGGGAGTTCGACGAGGAGGCCGAACAGCTGCTGACCGGCGAACGGCCGCCCGCGCCGTGCGTCCTGCTGGTCGACCGCTGGGCGTTCCTGGACGGGCGGCGCTCCGACCTGGTGCGCCGGCTCGACCGGCGCAACCTCGGCTCGGTCGCCGTCATCGAACCCTGGAACCGCGACGACCAGCAGAGCCGCGACCACGAACGGATGCTCAACGACCTCGGCGACGGCGTGCTGCCGGTCAGTCGCGGCGCCCGCCGCCGGCCCAGCCTGCGCGACGAGGGCGGCGGCGGCGTCCCCGGCAGCATCGAGGAGTTCCGCGGCGAGATGGAACGCGCCGTGATGCGCGCCTGCACCGCCCACGAACAGCAGCAGCGCGGCGGCCCCGACGACGGACCGCTCGACCGCAGACCCAGCATCGGGCCCTGAACCGGGCCCGACGACGGCACCAGCAAGGCACCGGGCGGTCGGGACTCCGGCCGGTGAGCACGGCGTGCGCACCACGACGGGCACCCAAGGGCCCGGGGGAGGGAACGTCATGACCGAGAGGCCGACGAAGGGCCCGCTGAACCAGGCCCGCCGCCGCGACGCCACCATCGAGAACCGGCACGGCCGGATCATCACCTTCTACTCCTACAAGGGCGGCACCGGCCGCACCATGGCCCTCGCCAACAGCGCCTGGATCCTCGCCGCCAACGGCTACCGGGTGCTGGTCGTCGACTGGGACCTGGAGGCGCCCGGCCTCGCCCAGTTCTTCCGGCCGTTCCTCAACCCCGAGGTGGTCGCCGCCACCACCGGCATCATGGACCTGTTCGGCGACTACCTCGAAGAGGCCCGCCGCCCGGTCGACCGCGACCCCGAGTGGATCGAGGACTTCGCCCGGATCCACCCGCACGCCCTCTCGCTGGCCTGGCCGCACTTCCCCGGCGGCGGCCGGATCGACCTCGTCCCGGCCGGCCAGCAGAACCGCGACTACTCGGTGGCCCGGCTCGACTGGGACCTGCTCTACGAGCGCTACGAGGGCCGCCGGTTCATCCAGTCGCTGCGCGCCGACATGAAGCGCCGCTACGACTACGTGCTGATCGACAGCCGCACCGGCCTCACCGACACCGCCGACATCTGCACCGTCGAGATGCCCGACGACCTGGTGGTCTGCTTCACCCTCAGCGACCAGTCGATCGACGGCGCCTCCCGGATCGCCCGGGTCATCGAGGACCGCTACGGCGACCGCGACATCCGGATCATGCCCGTCCCGATGCGGATCGACGAGGGCGAGAAGGAGAAGGCCGACGCCGGCCGGGCGCTGGCCCGGATCAAGTTCGCCGGCCTGCCCGCCGGCTTCGGCGAGAGCGACCTGGCCCGCTACTGGGCCGGCGTGGAGATCCCCTACCGGCCGTTCTACGCGTACGAGGAGATCCTCGCCCCGTTCGGCGACCAGCCCGGGCTGCCCGGCTCGATGCTCGCCGCCAACGAGCGCCTCACCCGGGAGATCACCCAGGGCCGGGTCGCCGGGCTGCCGCCGATGCCCGAGGACCTGCGGCTGCGCTTCCTCGACGGCTTCGCCCGCCGCCGCCCCACCGCGCCCGCCGACCTGTACCTCAGCTACGTGCCCGAGGACCGGGCCTGGGCCGACTGGATCTCCGCGCTGCTCACCGACGCCGGCTACCGGGTCGTCCCGCGCGACGCCGGGGCCGGCGCCAACCCGCGCGAGGCCACCGGGCGCGGCATCGACTCCGCGTACCGCACCGTCGCGCTGCTCTCCGCCGCCTACCTGCAGTCGCCGCAGGCCCAGGCGCTGTGGGACCGCACCGTGCTCGCCGACCCGGCCGGCGCCCGGCGCCAGCTGATCCCGGTCCGGGTCTCCGACGTCCGCCTCAACGCGCCCTACAACAACCGCAACCCGGTCGACCTGATCGGCCGCGACGAGCCCGCCGCCGCCACCGCGCTGCTGCGCGCGCTCGGCCGCACCGAGACCGAGCTGCCCGAGCGCAGCCCCGGCGCGCCGCGCTTCCCCGGCACCAAGCCCACCTACTGGGAGGTGCCGCAGCGCAACCACTCCTTCACCGGCCGGGTCAAGGTCCTCGACGACCTGCGGGCCCAACTGGCCGGCGGCACCACCGCGGTGCTGCCGCCGCCGCAGACCCTGTACGGCCTCGGCGGCGTCGGCAAGACCCAGGTCGCGCTGGAGTACGCGCACCGCTACATGTCGCACTACGACCTGGTGTGGTGGATCGACGCCGAGCAGAGCGAGAACGTCGTCGTCGACCTCGCCGACCTGGCCGGCCGCCTCGGACTGCGGGTCGGCGACAACGTCAGCGAGGCCGCGCAGGCCGCCCGCGACGCGCTCCGGCAGGGCATCCCGACCTCCAACTGGCTGCTGATCTTCGACAACGCGGACGAGCCCGCCGAGATCCGCCGGTTCTTCCCCGACGGGCCGGGCCACATCCTGGTCACCTCCCGCAACCAGGGCTGGTCCGGGCAGGCCGGCGTGCTCAACGTCGACGTGTTCGACCGCACCGAGTCCGTCGACCACCTCACCCGCCGGGTCCGCGGCCTGGCCCGCCCCGACGCCGACCGGGTCGCCGAGGCCGTCGGCGACCTGCCGCTCGCCGTCGAGGTCGCCGCCGCCTGGCTGGAGACCACCCGCACCCCCGTCGACACCTACGTCAACCAGCTCAAGGCCGAGGCCACCAAGGTCCTCGCGGCCGGCGAGACCCCCGTCGACTACCCCACCCCCGTCGGACTCACCTGGAACGTCTCCATCACCCGGCTGCGCGAGCAGTCGCCCGCCGCCGTCCGGCTGCTCGAACTGTGCGCGTTCTTCGCGCCCGAGCCGATCTCGCTGCGGCAGTTCTTCTTCTCCGAGCAGATGCGGCTCGCCCTCGTCCCCTACGACGAGGAGCTCACCGACACCTTCCTGCTCGGCAAGGTGCTGCGCGCCGTCAGCCGCTACGCGCTGGCCAAGACCGACGCCGGCTCCGACTCCTTCCAGGTGCACCGCCTCGTCCAGGCCGTCGTCCGCAGCGGCATGCCCGAGGCCGAGCGCAACCTCGCCATGCACCAGGTGCACCGCATCCTGGTCAACGCCCGGCCCCAGCGCGGCGACACCGACGACCCCGCCAACTGGCCGACCCTGGAGAAGATCTGGCCGCACCTCACGCCGTCCCGGGCCCAGGACTGCGACGAGCGCGAGGTCCGCGAACTGCTCATCGACCGGGTCCGCTACCTGTGGAAGCGCGTCGACCTCGAACAGGCCCTCCAGCTCGGCCGCCAGCTCGACGCCGCCTGGACGGTCCGGGCCGAGACCGAACCCGACCTCGCCGAGCAGAAGATCTGGCGCCGGCAGATCCTCAGCCTGCGCCTGCAGATCGCCAACGTGCTGCGCTCCCAGGGCGCGTACGGCGACTCGCTGGCCCTCAACCAGGCCACCCTGATCGGCCAGCGCGAACTCCTCGGCGAGCACCACCCGTACACCCTGATGACCGCCAACTCGATGGCCGCCGACCTGCGCTACCTCAACCGCTTCCAGGAGGCGCTCGCCCTCGACCAGGACACCTACAACCAGTTCGTCGAACTCTTCGGCGAGGACGACCCGCGCACCCTCACCGTCGCCAACAACCTCGCCATCGACCACCGCCTGGTCGGCAACCCGCTGGCCGCCCGCGAACTCGACCAGGACACCGTCGAACGCGGCTCCGCCGTCCGCGGCCCGCACCACCCCTACACCCTCGGCACCAAGTCCAACCTGGCCCGCGACCTGCGCGAGATGGGCGACTACAAGGGCTCGGTCGAACTGCTCCGCGAGGTCACCGAGGCCTTCGCCGACCTCCCGCAGTCCGACCTGCCCGAGGAGCTGCGCAACGCCAAGTCGCTCGCCGTCTCGCTGCGCCGGGCCGGCCAGTACGCCGAGGCCCGCGAACTCACCGAACGCACCTACGAGCGGTACGTCGACCTGTTCGGCCCCGACTTCGCCGACACCCTCGCCTGCCGGCTCAACCTCGCCGCCGACCACAGCGCCGCCGGCGACAAGGAGACCGCCCGGGACATCGCCACCGACGCGTACGAGGGCCACCAGCGGCTGTTCGGCGACGACCACCCCTTCACCTTCGCCTGCGAGAACAACCTCGCCATCTACCTGCGCGGCTCCGGCGACCTGGAGGGCGCCATCGCCCACGGCCGCACCGCCTCGGCCGGCCTGGCCCGGGTGCTCGGCGACGACCACCCCTTCGTCCTCAACGCCAACATCAACCTCGCCAACGCGCTCGCCGAGACCGGCGCGTACGAGGAGGCCGAGGCGCTCGGCCGCACCGCCTACGACGGCCTGGTCGACCGCTACAGCGCCAACCACCCCGACGCGCTGATCTGCCGCGCCAACCTCGCCGTCACCCTCCGCGCGGCCGGCCGCCGGGGCGAGGCGGAGGCGCTGCGGATGCAGGCGGTCGCCGGGCTCGTCGAACTCTTCGGCGAGGACCACCCGTCGGTCGTCGCGGCCCGCGGCTGGCAGCGCACCAACCGGGACCTGGAGCCGCAGCCGCTCTGACCCGGGGGCGCGGACCGGGGCGGGGGAGCCGCGCGGCTCCCCCGCCCCGGTCCGCGCGGCTACGCGTGGGCGGCCCAGCGGATGGCGTCGGTCATCTCCTTGAGGGAGCCGAAGTGCGCGGCGCCCGGTTCGAGGTAGAGCTGGGCGCCGGGGATGTGGTCGGCGAGCCAGGCGGAGTGCTTGACCGGGGAGAACTTGTCGTCCGCGCCGTGCCAGATCCGGACCGGGACGCGGATGGTGTCGACGGCGAAGCCCCAGTCGGCGATGAAGGCCAGCACGTCGTCGATCCAGCCGTCGGCGCCGTAGCGGAAGGCCTGCCGGTAGGTGGAGTGCAGCATCCGGCGGATGCCGATGTCGGCGACCACGGTGCGGTCCGGCGGGGAGAGCTCGGGCACCAGGTCGCGGATCAGCTGGGCCGGGTCGCGGCGGATCGCCCCGGACCGGAGCTGGAACGGGCCGGCGATCCGCGGCTGCCCCAACTCGGCCTGCCGGTAGGCGCGTTCGTTGGAGGGGGTCATCCCGTCGAACCAGTCCAGGCCGTCCGCGTGGCGCGGGGCCAGCGAGACCTGGGTGGCGGCCCGGCGCACCCGGCCCGGCAGCAGCGCGGCGCAGGCCAGCGCGTGCGGGCCGCCGCCGGAGCGGCCGACCACGGCGAAGCGGTCGAGGCCGAGCGCGTCGGCGATCGTCGTGACGTCGGCCGCGGCGGCGGCGACGTCCCGGCCGGGCAGCCGGGTGGACTCGCCGTAGCCGGGGCGGTCGAAGGAGATCAGCCGCACCCCCATCCGGGCCAGCACGGCGCCGCGCGGGGCGGGGCCGACCCGGCTGCCCGGGGTGCCGTGCAGCAGGAACACCGGTCTGCCGGACGGGTCCCCGGAGGTCTCGACGGCGAGGACGCCGCCGTCCGGCGTCTCGATCCTCCGTGTCGCCACGCGGCCCTCCTGCTCAGCTGGGGATGTCGAGGCTGCGCACCTCGCGGCGCGCCTGCCAGGTGGTGTGCTCCCGGGAGATGGCGTCCTCGGCGTCCCGGGCGAGCCGGGCCCAGATCTCCTCGGCGTCCGCGGTGCCCAGGTCGGCGGCGGCCAACTGGGCCTCCACCTTGGAGAGTTCGGCGGCCGCCAGGGTGTACGCGGCGGCCTGCGGACGGTACTGGCGCAGCTGGGCCCAGGCCGAGATGGACGCGGCGACGGCGGAGATCGAACCGAGCGCGTCGAAGCCGAACTCGCCCAGCGCCCGCAGCACCGCCAGCAGCAGGCCGAGCGCGGGCAGCACGATCGCCAGCCGGCCGACCCGGCGGGTCGCGTTGCGACACTGGATGGCCTTGGCCTGGTACCACTGGCGCTGGCTCTGCACCCGCTCGCGCAGGTAGACCTCGCGGCGCACCGGCAGCGGCTGGTCGCGCAGCCGCTCCATGGTCTCGGTGATCTGCGGGTGGCGGGCCGGGGCGCGCCAGGTGCCGAGCTCCGCGGTGACCCCGGGGGAGACCAGGTCGGTGTCGAACTCGCCGAGGATCCCGGAGAGCTGGATGTCGTAGAGGCGCTCGGCGTCGGGCAGCTTGCGCGGCGGCGGCTGGTAGGAGTCCGCCCGCACCGCGTACTTCCACACCAGGGTCTTCACCGACTCGGCGACCGCCCGGCCGTCGTACCAGAGCCGCTGCGGGTTCTGCCGGGCGACCGTGACGGCGGTGAACAGCGCGCCGAGGTAGGCGACGGCGGCGGCCCAGGCCCAGACCGGGCCGTCCGCGGAGCCGGCGACGGCGGCGCCGACCAGCAGCAGCAGCTCCCAGCGGGAGAGCGCCACCGCCCGGGCCTGCCCCTGCAGGGACGCGCCGTCGGCGGCCCAGAAGACGCGTGGGAGCAGGTCCTGCTCCCGCACGAAGCCGATCGAACGCCCCGCCCCAGCCGCCATCCCCGCCCCCGCAGCGCAGTCTCACCGGTCTCGGGAGTCCTTCCCAGTGCCGGGCGAACTCACACGAGGCACACCGGAGTTGGCCGAATGGGGCGGGTTCGGCGGCGGTTCACCAGGCGTAGAAGATCCGGTCCGCGTTGTCGGCGATCACCTTGTTGTTCCACTCGGTGCCGCCGTCCACGTTGCCGGAGCGGAACAGCGGCGGGGTGATGCCGCGGTCGGCCAGCTTGGCGATCGCCGAGGCCACCACCGACTGCATCAGGGCGCTGGTGGTGATGGTGGACACCGAGCCGAACGGGGCGCCAGCGCCGGGGTGGTCGAGCTCGCCGTCGCCGAGGCCGATCTTGCTGTCCAGGACGACGTCGCAGTTGTCCTTGAGGTAGGTGCCGGACGGGTCGTTCGAGCTCACCGCCCCCGGGTAGGCCAGCGAGGTCACGCCGATCACCCGCAGGCCGCGGTCGCGGGCGTGCCGGGCCAGCTCGACCGGCATCACCTGGCGGCCGGAGAGCGAGATCACGAACAGCAGGTCGCCGCTGCGGGCCGGGGTCAGGTCGAGCGTGGTGGTGGCCAGGCCGGAGACCCGCTCCAGCGCGCTGCCCAGGTGCGCGGGCATCACGTTGACGCCGGTCATCCCGGGCACGTTCAGCAGGTTCATCACGACCAGCCCGCCGGCCCGGTAGACCACGTCCTGGGCGGCCAGCGAGGAGTGCCCGGCGCCGTAGGTGAAGATCCGCCGTCCGTGCTCGACGGCCTCGGCCAGCAACTCGGCGGCGGCCTCGATGTTCTCTCCCTCCTCGGCGCGGATCCGCTCCAGGTGGGCCACGGCGGCGTCCAGGTACCGGCCGACCAGTTCGCTCATCTCTGCTCCGTACGGGCTCGGGGGCGGCCGGTGGTCCAGACCGCTGCTGGGAGAAAGCTACGGCGTGCACGGTGGCCCGGGCCGGACCCGGCTGTCAACAGTCCACGAAAGAGTGCGGGCATAGCGGGCTCGCGCATCTGGTTGTCACCTCGGTACGTCAGAATTGGCGGTGAGGACACCGAAGAACGGAGCCAGGGGCGATGTCAGGGCTGATCGACACCACTGAGATGTACCTCCGCACCATCCTGGAGCTGGAGGAAGAGGGCATCACCCCGATGCGCGCCCGGATCGCCGAGCGGCTGGAGCAGTCCGGCCCGACGGTGAGCCAGACGGTGGGCCGGATGGAGCGCGACGGCCTGCTCCAGGTCGCCGAGGACCGGCACCTCGAACTGACCGACGACGGCCGCCGGTTGGCCGTCCGGGTGATGCGCAAGCACCGCATCGCCGAGTGCCTGCTGGTGGACGTGATCGGCCTGGAGTGGGAGCAGGTGCACGAGGAGGCCTGCCGCTGGGAGCACGTGATGAGCGAGACCGTCGAGCGCAAGGTGCTCGCGATGCTCGGCCACCCCACCCAGTCCCCGTACGGCAACCCGATCCCGGGCCTGGACGAGCTCGGCGACACCAAGGCCGAGGGCGAGGGCTACGACGCCGGGCTGGTGACGCTGGAGGCCGTGGCCGCCAAGGACGGGGCGGACGTGGTGGTCCGCCGGATCGGCGAGCCGATCCAGACCGACGGCGAGCTGATGCGCACCCTGCGCCGGGCGGGCGTCCGCCCCGGGGCGACGGTCCGGGTCTCCCCGGCGGTCGGCGGCGTGCTGGTCGGCACCGGCGAGAGCGCCGCCGAGCTCGGCAAGGAGATCGCCGCGCACGTGTTCGTCGCCCAGCCGTAGCCGTAGCCGTAGCCGTACCCGTAGCCGTAGCTGCTGCCGGGGGGGCCCGGGCCCGGGGGGCGGGGGCCCCCCCCCCCCCCCCCCCCCCCCCCCCCCCCCCCCCGGGGGGGCCCCCCCCCCCCCCCCCCCCCCCCCCCCCCCCCCCCCCCCCCCCCCCC
>NZ_JBVHEH010000017.1:0-46279 GCF_055562955.1 Kitasatospora sp. NPDC015121 | reverse complement strand
GCCGTCCCCGGTCGCGGTTGGGGGGGGGGGGGGGCCGGGGGGGGGGCCGGGGGCCCCCCCCCGGGCCCCCGCGCGGGCCCCCCCGCCGGTCGTGGTCGCGCGCGGCTCCCCGGCCGCGCCCGGCCACTCCCTCCCGCCCCTGGTTCCCCTCCGGTTCCCCGCCCCGCTCCCCTCCTGGTTCCCCTCCGGCTCCCCGCCCGCCGCCGCGTTCGGCTTCCCCGTCCGAACCCCCTCCCGGCAGCCCCCCGGGCTCTCGGCACCCCTGGTCCGTCCGCTCCTTTCGCTGGCCCCGCCGTTCCGTGCCGACGCTGAGGATGATCCCCTCGGCAGTCGCGGCCAATCCTTGAGCGATGTCACCCGATCGGTGGGCTTCCGCCGTTGACCTGCGGGTATGACGACCGGTTCCGGAAGATCGCGCTCCGCACCGGTCGGCCCCGCCCCCGGGCGCACGAACGGCGGGCGCACGAACGGCGGGCCCGGTCCCCGGATCGGGGGCCGGACCCGCCGCGGCCGCGCGGGGTGCCGCGCGGACACGCCCCCACCGGATCGGCCGGGGGCACGCTCGGAGGGTCAGCGCACGGCCGCCGCCGGGCGCTGGACGGGGCGCGGGGCCGAGGCCTCGCGCCCGCAGGCGTACGCGAGCGGGCTGATCAGCTCCATCGCGTCCGGCAGCCAGCGGTTCAGCGCGGACGGCGGCCGGGCCCACTGCGCCGACGCGTACCCGCCGACCCGGGACGGCGGGGCCACCACCCAGTCGCCCTCGCCGCGCGCCACCAGGTCGAGCCGCTCCGGCGACCAGCCGATCTGCCGGAGCAGGTCCGGCAGCTTGTCGACCACCCCGGGCAGCACCAGGAAGTGCAGCCGCCGCCCGGTGCGCCCCGGCGCGGCCGGCGCCGCGACCACCGGGCCGAGCTGCAGGCCCATCCGCTCCATCCGGGCCAGCGCCAGGCAGCCGGCCACCTCCGGCACGTCCAGCACGTCGAACGTCCGGCCGGTGGGCAGCAGGATCGAGGCCTCCGGGTGCTCCGTCCACCACGTGCGGACCACCCCGGGCCCGGCGCTCGCCCGGTCCCGCCAGTCCGCGCCGACGGGGTGCGCGCCGGGGAGCGCGCAGCGCTCCTCGCCGCAGGAGCACCGGACCGGGCCGTCGCCGTCGAGCAGCCAGGCGCCCGGCGCGACCTCCCAGTGCCGGTCCTCGGCGTAGCGGACGGCTTCGATCAGCAGCGGCGGCAGGTTCTGTTCGGGGGCTCCCGGGGTGTTGTCCACGTGCAGCACAACTACCGTCCGTGAGTGCGGGTTACGGCCCGGGGCCGAACGCTTCGAACGGACCGCTCGATGTCACCCGGGACGGTGATCCTGGTCGGAACCCGTCCTCCGAGCAGGGGCGGTAACGGGCGCAGTGGGGGCGCACAGGGGCATTCACCCGGGCGCGTGGGGAGCGGGTACGTCACCGTGGGTATTCCGCATGGTGTTGCACAGTCGTCGCCCTCCGGTCGGGTCCGGACGGCGTTGGGGAGGCGGAAAAATCCCATGGCCGCGAGACCACTCGTCGCACGAGAGCCGAACGAGCGCCTACAGCAGCTGATCCAGGAGGCGGGCTGCTCCAACGCGGGCCTGGCCCGCCGGGTCAACCTCTGCGGAGCCGAACACGGACTCGACCTCCGTTATGACAAGACCTCGGTCGCCCGCTGGCTGCGCGGGCAACAACCCCGGGGGCAGGCGCCCGCGGTGATCGCCGAGGCGCTCGGCCGCAAGCTCGGCCGCGGCGTGACCGTGGACGAGATCGGCATGGCCGACGGCAAGAGCCTCAGCTCCGCCGTCGGCCTCCAGTTCGCGCCCAGCCTGGGCGCCGCGCTGGAGCAGATCTGCGAGCTGTGGCGCAGCGACGTCGGCAAGCGCGACTTCCTGGCCGGCACCACGGTCGCCGCCTCCGCGCTGGTCGAACCCAGCCGGGACTGGCTGATCACCCCGCCGGACCCGGTGGTCGCCCGCACCGGCGGCACCCGGGTCGGCCTGGCCGACGTCGCCGCGATCCGGGCCACCACCCAGATGCTGGTCGACCTCGACCACCGGTTCGGCAGCGGCCACGTCCGCCCCGTCGTGGTGCACTACCTGAACAGCGTGGTCTCCGGTTTCCTCGGCGGCTCCTACCGCGACGAGACCGGCCGTCAACTCTTCGGCGCCGTCGCCCGGCTGACCGAACTGGCCGGCTACATGGCGGTCGACACCGGCCAGCCCGGGCTCGCCCAGCGGTACTACATCCAGGCGCTGCGCCTGGCCCAGGCCGCCGACGACCGGGGCTACGGCGGCTACGTGCTCGCCGCCTCGATGAGCCACCTCGCCGCGACCCTCGGCAACCCCCGGGAGATCGCCCAGCTCGCCCGCGCCGCCCAGGAGGGCGCCCGCACGGTGGCCACCCCCACCGCGATGGCGATGTTCTACGCCGCCGAGGCCCGCGGCCACGCCCTGCTCGGCGACGCGTACGCCTGCGAGAACGTCGCGGCGAAGGCGCTGGCCGCGATGGAGCGCCGCAACCCGGCCGACGACCCGGACTGGATCGTCCACTTCGACGAGGCCTACCTCGCCGACGAGTTGGCGCACTGCCACCGGGACCTCCAGCAGGGCGAGCGGGCCGAGCACTACGCCCGCACCGCGCTCGAACTGCACCCCGCGCACCGGGTCCGCCGGCGCGCCGTCGACCTCGTGCTGCTCGCCACCGCCCAGCTCCAGCAGCGCGACCTCGAACGCGCCTGCGAGACCGGCACCGAGGCCGTCCGGCTGCTCAGCGGGCTGCGCTCGAACCGGGGCGTCGAGTACCTGGACGACTTCCGCAACCGGCTGGAGCCGTACCGCGGGCACCGCGCGGTGCGCGAGTTCCACGCCCGGATGGACGGGGAGGCCGCGTAGCCGCCGGACGGCGCCGGGCAGGATACGGGAACGTGAAGCAATAGCACGGAACAGCAGCCCACGTAGTCACCTGTGCCGGTGAACCGGTAGCGTGGCCTCGCAGTTGTGGTCCGCCGTCAGCAATCCGGCGGGGCAACCGAGAGGCCCGGGATCCCGGTGCCGTGCACAGGTGAGGAATCGCGTTGAGCCAGCGCCGCTCGTATCCCAACTCCGGCGACTTCAATCTCGACGACCTGTTCCGCCCGGAGCCCGCCGCAGACGGCCAGGGCAGTCCGGCGCAGGCCGCCCAGCCGCCGTACGCGCAGCCCCCGTACGCCCAGCCGCAGCAGCCCGTCCAGCCGCAGGCCCCCGTCCCCCAGCAGCAGTCCGCGCCGCCGCTCGGCCAGAGCGGCAGCCCCGAGTACTGGGGCGCGCCCGCGCAGCAGCCCGCGGCGGCCCCGCAGGCCGACGAGGGCGCCACCCAGTACCTGCCGCCCTACCCGGCCGGCGGCCCGTCGGTGGGCGCCGCGGCCCCCGGGGCGGGCACCCAGCCCGGCTTCCCGGCCCAGCCGCCCGCCTTCGCGCCCCAGCAGCAGCCCCAGCAGCCCCAGCAGCCCGGCTACCCCGCCCCGCAGACCTTCGGCGGCGGCGTCCCGGGCTACGGCGCCGCGCAGCAGGGCTACGAGCCGCAGGGGTACGAGCAGCAGGGCTACGCGCCCGGCGGCTACCAGGCGCAGCCGGAGGGCGGCGGCCGCAAGCCCGACAAGAAGGTGCTGATCGGCGCGGGCGTGGCCGGCGTCGCGGTGATCGCGATCCTGGTCGGCGTGCTGGTCAGCGGCGGTGGCGACGACGAGAAGGACCCGAAGACCGCCAAGGGCGGCGCGGCCACCCAGAGCGCCGCCGCGCCCGGCGCGAACAGCGGGAACGCCGCCGTCGGCCCCGAGGCGAAGGCCCAGGCGCAGGCGATGTCCGACCTGCTGGGCACCGCGAGCGCCAGCCGCACCTCGGTGGTCAACGCGGTCACCGCCGTCGGCAAGTGCCAGAGCCTGCCCGAGTCGCAGGCCGCCCTGACCGCGGCCGCGGCGCAGCGCCAGGACCTGCTCAAGAAGCTCGGCGACCTCAAGGTCGACCAGCTCACCGACGGCACGAAGCTGGTCGCCCAGCTCCAGCAGGCCTGGCAGGCCTCCGCGACCGCCGACACCGAGTACGCCGGGTGGGCCGGCGACCTGGTGGCGGGCTGCGACCCGGCGAAGGCCAAGGACAACGACCACTACCGCAACGGCAACGCCGCGAGCGGCACCGCGACCTCGGCGAAGGAGCAGGCCTCGGGGCTGTGGGGGGCGATCGCCGCCAAGACGGGGCTGCAGGGCAAGAACGCCGGCGAGCTGTAGGAGCGGGGGCGGACGCGCGGCGGGACCGCGACGAGGGCGGTGGGCCGTCCTCCCGTCGCGATCCCGCGGTGGTGCCGGGCCGCTCGCGCGCTCACGCCGGGGGCCTGCCGTTGGTGAGGACCCAGCGGATGTCGGTGAAGCCCTGGCGCTGCTCGACCAGGCGGCCGTTCTGGACCCGCTGGAAGGTGACCGAGGTGTTCACCAGGCGGGGGGAGTTCGCGCTGGGGAGCATGTTGGTGACGCCCCAGCCGAGCGGCGGGGTGGTCCCGGCGGTGTCGATCGGGTCGCCGCTGTCGAGGACGACCTGCAGCGCCTTCGGGGTGATCGGCTTGCTCTTGTCGATCCGGCCGGCGGCCTGGCGGAGCACCTCGTAGGCGACCCAGGTGGTCTGCACGCCGGGGTCGGAGACGTCGATGGTGGCGCCGTTGCCGTAGCTGCGGGCGGTGTTGCGCAGCTCGTCCCAGACCCGGGAGGACTCGGCGGGGAACCAGCCGGTGGCGTAGGCGCCGCGCAGCGGGCCGTTGTCGCCGCCGGTGGAGTCGACCACGGACTGCTGGAAGGAGCCGATCACCGAGGCGAGTTGGGTGTTCTTCGGGTTGGCGCGGCGGTACGGGTCGAGCAGGTTGGCGGTGGGCTCGGCGCCGAGCGCGGAGAGCACGCAGTTGCCGGGCCGGTCGTCGCCGATGGCCCGGCGGGTGTACGCCGAGTAGTCGTTGGACTTCTCGGGGGCCTTGATGTCGGTGACCTTGACGTCGGTCTGCCGGACGGCGCCGCCGAGGTAGTTGACCAGCGCGTCGCCGGCCCGGCTGTCGGGGCGGATCAGCGAGATCTGCTTGCAGCCGGCCTCGACCAGCTGGCGGCCGCTGCCCGCGACCAGGGCGGGCAGACCGCCGTTGACGGGGTAGGAGAGCGGGCTGCTGAACTCGGGGCCGGAGAGGCCGTAGCCGCCGACGAACGGGATGCCGGCCTGCTCCAGGATCGGCATGAAGCTGCTGCCGTACTGGCTGGCGGAGCCGACCACGGCGACGGCGTGGGCGTTGACGGCCTGCTCGGCGCAGGCGGTGGCGCCGTCGGTGCTGTCGTGCTCGTTGCAGGTCAGCACGCGGACCTTGCGGCCGGCCAGGCCGCCCTGGTCGTTGAGCTGGCGGCCGACGGCCTCGGCGAGGGCGGTCATGCCGGGGCGGTCGGCGGCGCCGGTGCCGGACGGGGCCCAGGTCATGACGGTGACGTCCTTGCCGGCGGCGTCGGCGGCGGCGGGTCCGCCGCAGGCGGAGGCGGAGAGCAGGGCGGGCAGGACCGCGGCGGAGGCGGCGAGAGCGGCGGTGGTGCGGCGGCGTCCGCTGACGGCGGGTAGCGGGTGGGGGTTTCCGGTCCGCGTCATGGTGCTCTTTTCCTCCCTGGACATGCTGCTTCGGGGTTCCCGTGCTCCGTTGCGCAGGCTCGGCGGACCAAGGGTGGTCGTCACCGGGCACGTCGAGAGGGACGCCCAGTGAACGGAGAGCCAACGAGGGAGGAACACGGAGCGTTGCCGGTCCGTGACGCGTGTAGAGGCGCGGTCGGGCCGCGGGTGGAGCCGCGCCGGGGTGGGAACGTACGATCGGCTCCCGTGTCCGACAGCATGGATTCTCCGCACCGGTCTGCCCGAAACGCTTCTCGAACGGGCGCCCGCTCCAGCACGATGGGCGTCATGCCTCTGAGTGATCTGCCCTGGTGGCGCTGGCGGGCCCGGATCCGCTCGGCGCTGCACATGCTCGCCGACCCCGGCTTCCAGCAGCGGGCCTGGCTGGACGGCCGGTCGGGGTACGGCGACCCCTCCGACGCGGTGTACCGGCTGGTGGAGGACAGCTGGCTGGACCGCTGGTCGGCGGAGAAGTACGTCGGCTCGGTCTTCCGGGACTCTGCGGAGGCCGTCGCGGTGAACGCGGCGGTGCTGCGGGTGCTGCTGGTCGTGCACCAGGTCGGCGAGGACGCCCCGGCCGCCGCGTACCTGGGCCACCCGGACTGGGCGGAGGCGGTCCGGGCGGCCCGCGAGGCGCACCACCGGCTGGCCGTCGCCGACGGCGACGACCCCGGGCTGCCGCCGCTGCCGCTGGACGAGCTGGCCCGGCTGACCGCGCGCGGCTGACCGGTCGGCGCGGCGCGCGGGGCGTCCCGGGTGCCGCGCGCGGGAGTCTCGGGTGGCGGGCGGCGGCGCTGCGACCGGCCGATCTGTGCGAGGCTGGGCGGTCGCCGTCACCACCCGAGCCCAGAAACGGGGTCCCGCGCACCCATGGAAGAGACCGCCCGCTCGCAGTACGTCCTGACGCTGTCCTGCCCCGACAAGCAGGGCATCGTGCACGCGGTGTCCAGCTACCTGTTCATGACGGGTTGCAACATCGTCGACAGCCAGCAGTTCGGTGACGCCGGCACCGGACTGTTCTTCATGCGCGTGCACTTCTCCGCCGAGGAGCCGGTCACCGCGGAGAAGCTCCGGGCGAGCTTCGCCGCGGTCGGCGCCTCGTTCCGGATGGAGTGGCAGATCCACGCGTCCGCGGAGCGGATGCGGGTGCTGCTGATGGTCTCCAAGTTCGGGCACTGCCTGAACGACCTGCTGTTCCGCACCCGGATCGGGGCGCTGCCGGTGGAGATCGCCGGGGTGGTCTCCAACCACACCGACTTCCGCGAGCTGACCGAGTCGTACGGCATCCCGTTCCACCACCTCCCGGTCACCCGGGACACCAAGGCGGCGGCCGAGCGGCAGCTGCTCGACCTGGTCGCCGAGCAGCGGATCGACCTGGTGGTGCTGGCCCGCTACATGCAGGTGCTCTCGGACGACCTGTGCAAGGCGCTGTCCGGTCGGGTCATCAACATCCACCACTCCTTCCTGCCGAGCTTCAAGGGCGCCAAGCCGTACCACCAGGCGCACGCCCGGGGCGTGAAGCTGATCGGCGCGACGGCCCACTACGTCACCGCCGACCTGGACGAGGGTCCGATCATCGAGCAGGAGGTCGCCCGGGTCACCCACGACGTGACGCCCGACCAGCTGGTGGCGCTCGGCCGGGACGTCGAGTGCCAGGCGCTGGCCCGCGCGGTGAAGTGGCACAGCGAGCGCCGGGTGCTGCTGAACGGTTCGCGCACCGTGGTGTTCGCCTGACCGTCCGGTCGCCCGCTCCCCGTCCGCCGTTCCCATCTCCCCGTCCGCACCCGGGTGTTCGAGCGCCGGTTGGACATTTGTAGGAAGGGTGGTTCGCTCGTGGCGCCCCGGTCCCGGGGTGTCGCGGGCGGTACGGTCTTGGGTACCCGTGAGGCCGGTGCCGCCGACCGGTCGTGCGAACCCCGGCAGGGTGAGCGGGACAGTATGCACCGAGCCGTCCCCCGAACGCTGGAATATGCCCGAAGCTCTTGCTGCGACCCCGTCGCGGAATCATTCTGGGGCGTATTCGTGTCGATGCCATGGGCAGTCGCGGGCCGGTGACCCCCGCTCCGAGGAGCGACCGGCCGGACCGGCGGGACCGAACGGGCCGAATACCTAGTGCGGGTGGTGGAACGGTGCAGGTACTCCAGGTACAGCTGGCGGTCCAGGCGGACCCGGCGGAGGTGTCACGGGCCCGGCGGTGGGTCGGGGACCGGTTGCGGGCGGTCGGGATCGACCGGGACTCCGCGCTGGCCGAGACCCTGGTGCTGGTGGTCTCCGAACTGGTCACCAACGCGGTGGTGCACACCGGCTCCCCGGCGGTGCTCAGACTGCTGCTGCCGGCCGACCCCGCCGTGCCGCCCGCGGTCCGGGTGGAGGTCGCCGACGCCAGCCGCACCGCCCCCGCGCCGCGGCACGCCGGGGCCGACCAGGACGCCACCAACGGCCGCGGCCTGGAGCTGGTCGAGCTGCTCTGCGAGCGCTGGGGCTGGTACCCGGAGAACTCCGGCAAGCGGGTGTGGTGCGAGATCGGCGACCCGGACGGCACGGTCGGCGCGCTCGGCGCCCGGCCGGCGGTCTCGGCGGTCTGAGCCGGGCCCGGCGGTCCGGGCCGGCCCGCCGCCGGTCCGGTCCCGAGGACCGGTCCCGCCGGTCGGTCCGCGCCGGTCGCGCGCTACCTACGCTCCGGATGATCCGGTCTGAATTTCGGACAACCCATTGACGTGACGTATCCGACTGATCACTCTTGGGTGCGGCGCCCGTTGCGAGGGGACGCCGAGGGAGCCCGGGCGGTGCCGACACTCAGGGGGTCGTTGGCCGACTCCGCCCGGAACCTCGGCGAGATCGGGTCGCCCAGGCGTCACGGCTCTCGGGGCCCGGACGCCGACCGGGCGGCGGGCCGCCGTGCCGTGCTCGGGGTGCGCACGGCGGGCCGTCGTCCCGACCGGGCGGGGCGTAGGCCGCATCGTGACCCAAAATCACTGGAAACCGGTAGTGGTCTACACCAAAACTGTGGGACGTGACCGCACCCGAACTGCAAGCCGCCCCCACCCCGCAGGTCAGCACGGCGAAGGCGCCCGCCATCTGGTCGGGCAACTTCCGGCTCTACTTCACCGCCCGCACCGCCGGGCTGCTCAGCGACGCGATGCTCCCGGTGGCCGTCTCGGCCGGCCTGATCACCGCCCATTACAAGACCTCCGAAGTCGGCTTCGCGATGGCCTTCCTGCTCGGCCCGTTCGCCGGCCTGGTGCTGTTCGGCGGCGTCCTCGCCGACCGGTTCACCGCCCGGCGCCTGATGATCTTCGCGGACCTGCTCAACCTCGCCACCCGGGTGCTGCTCGCGGTGCTGTTCTTCCGCGGCCTCGACCAGCTCTGGCAGCTCTACCTGCTGCTCGCGCTGGCCGGCACCGCCGCCGCGATGTTCCAGCCCGGCGCGGCCTCCACCGTCCCGCTGGTCTCCCGCGACGTGCAGGGCGCCAACGGCGTGCTGCGGATCTCGGAGGCGCTGACCGCCCTGGCCGGCCCCTCGCTGGCCGCCGCGCTGATCACCCTCTCCACCGGCTGGGTGATGGTGCTCGCCGCCGTGATGTACGCGGTCAGCGCCGGCTGCCTGTTCGCCCTGCGGCTCGGCCCCGTCCCCGCCCCGCCGCCCGGCGACAGCCTGTGGCGCAACCTGGTGGTCGGCTGGCACGAGTTCTGGTCCCGCAGCTGGATGTGGGGCGTCATCCTGATCTGGATGGTCTTCACCGTGCTGTCCTGGGGCCCGCTCGCCCCCGTGGTGGTCGGCGACATCGCCGAGCGCGACGGCGTGGTGGTCTACGGCGTGATCAACAGCATGCTCGGCGCGGGCACCATCATCGGCGGCGTGCTGGCGATCCGGGTCAAGCCGGTCCGCCCGCTGGCGGCCGGCGCCTGCGCCCTGTTCCTGTTCGCCGTCCAGCAGTTCGCCTTCGCGGCCGGCCTGCCCTGGCCGCTGCTCGGCGCCGCCCAGCTGGTCTCCGGCATCGGCATCAGCTTCTGGGGCGTCATGTGGGCGACCAGCGTGCAGACCCAGGTCCCCGGCGAGGTGCTCAACCGGATCCACGCGTACGAGGTGGCCGGCTCGGTCTGCATGTTCCCGCTCGGCTCGGCGCTGGCCGGCCCGGCCGTCGACCTGTTCGGCACCACCGAGGTCTACCTGATCGGCGGCGTGGTCACCCTGGCCACCGCGAGCGCGCTGCTGCTCAGTCGGCCGATCCGCGAACTGCGCCGGGTCCCCGACGGCGAGGTGGTCGCCGCCGGGCACTGAGCCGCCCGCCCCGGCTGTCAGGAATTCGGGGATCCATGGCAGCCGGGGCCGTCGTGCCGGACCGGCCGGGTCGGGAGACTCGGACGGGTGAAGGAACCGCAGCTCACCGCCGAAGCCCCCGCCCCGCCCGGCAGTCCCCGCGCGCCCCGCGCGCCCCGCGTCCACTACGGCTGGATCGTGGTCGCCGTCTCGCTGGTCGTCCTGATGGGCTCGGCCGGGTTCCGCTCCGCGCCCAGCCTGATGATGGACGCCCTGCACGACGAGTTCGGCTGGTCGCGCGCCACCGTCTCCAGCGCGGTCTCCGTCAACCTCGCGCTGTACGGGCTCACCGCGCCGTTCGCCGCCGCCCTGATGGACCGCTTCGGCGTCCGTCCCGTGGTGGTCTGCGCGCTGCTCGCCATCGCCACCGGCAGCGGGCTGAGCATCCTGATGACCCGGCCCTGGCAGCTGGTCCTCGGCTGGGGCGTCATCGTCGGGCTCGGCAGCGGCTCGATGGCCGGCGCCTTCGCCACCACCGTCTCCGGCCGCTGGTTCCAGGCCCGGCAGGGCCTGGTCACTGGTGTGCTGACCGCCGCCGGGGCGGCCGGCAACCTGGTCTTCATGCCGCTGCTCGCCGCCCTGGTCGAGCGGCACGGCTGGCGCACCGCGGTCGTGGTGGTCTCGCTCTGCGCCACCTCGGTGGCCGTCCCCGTCCTGCTGCTGATGCGCGAACGGCCCGCCGACGTCGGCCAGTTGCCCTACGGCGCGACCGAGGCCCCGGCCCCGCCCGCCGCCGGGGGCCCGGCGGTCGCCCGCTCGCTGCGGGTGCTGCGGACGGCGACCCGGCAGCGGGTGTTCTGGCTGCTCGCCGGGTCCTTCGCGATCTGCGGCGCCACCACGGTCGGCCTGGTCGGCACCCACTTCATCCCCGCCGCCCACGACCACGGCATGCCGGTCACCACCGGCGCCTCGCTGCTCGCCCTGATCGGCGTCTTCGACATCGTCGGGACGGTCGCCAGCGGCTGGTTCACCGACCGCTTCGACCCGGCCGGGCTGCTGATCACCTACTACGCCCTGCGCGGGCTCTCGCTGGCCTGGCTGCCCGCCCTGTTCGGGGAGGGCCTGCGGCCGCCGATCCTGGCCTTCGTGGTCTTCTACGGCCTGGACTGGGTCGCCACCGTCCCGCCCACCGTCGCCCTCTGCCGCCGCCACTTCGGCGCCGACGCCCCGGTCGTCTTCGGCTGGGTCCTCGCCGCCCACCAGCTCGGCGCGGCCGCCGTCGCGGGCCTGGCGGGCCTGGCCCGCGACGGCTTCGGCGACTACGACGCGGCCTGGTACGCGGCGGGCGGGCTGTGCGCGCTCGCGGTGGGGTGCTGCGTGCTGCTGCGCAGGGGGCCGGTCGGCGCCCCCGCCTAGGCTGGGCCGCATGAACCTGCGATTCGTCCTGGACCCCGAGCTGACGCCCGAGCTGCGGGAGGAGGTCACCGCGCTGTGGACGGACGCCTCCAACGCCGGGGGCGCGGTGGGGTTCGTGCCGCCGGTGGAGGTCGCCGAGGTGCGGCCGGTCGCCGAGCGGCAGTTCGCGGCGCTCGGGCCGGACCGGCTGCTGGTCGGGTTCGAGCCGGGCGGACGGGTCGCGGCGGTGCTGTTCTTCGAGGACATGCGGTTCGGGCTGATGGACCACTGGCGGATGCTGAAGCGGGTGATGGTGCACCCGGACTTCCAGGGCCGGGGCTACGGCGCCCGGTTGCTGGCGGAGGCGGAGCGGGTGGCCCGGGCGTGGGGGCTGGCCGGACTGCGGCTGACGCTGCGCGGCGGGCACGGCCTGGAGAAGTTCTACGGCCGCAGCGGCTACACCGAGGTGGGCCGGGTGCCGGGGGCGATCCGGGTCGCCCCCGGGGACGACCGGGACGACGTCACGATGTGGCTCGACCTGCGCGCCTGAGCGGTGTGAGGTCGTGCTTCACTGGGAGGGCCACTACCCCCGCGCGCCCCTCGGCGCGACCCGGCAACGAAGGACGAACCCGGTGAGCAGCAAGAACCACGCCACGCTCCGCTACACCTCCCTGCGGGTGAGCATCTTCCTGGCCTGCCTGCTGGTCGCGCTGCTGCTGGGCCACTTCAAGGTGATCCCGGTGGTCGGCACGATGGGCCTGCTGCTGCTGTTCGCGCTGGCCGCGGTGGCCTCCTCGGCGCTCAGCTACGTGCTGCTGAGCAAGCAGCGCGACGAGATGTCGGCGCAGATCGCGGCGCGGATCGAGACCCGCAAGTCCCGCTCGGTGCTGCGGGACGCGGCCGAGGACGAGGCGGACGACGCGGCCCGGGCGGCCGCGTCCGGGCAGGCCCAGGCCGGCTGACCGGCGTTGGCGGACAGCCCGCCCGGCGAGGGCGCGCGCCGGCGCCCGACCGGCCGTGACGTGGCCCGGCTGGCGGGGGTCTCGCAGGCCACCGTCTCGCTGGTGTTCTCCGGCAGCTCCGGGCACCGGGTCTCGGCGGCCACCCGGGAGCGGATCCACGACGCCGCCCGCGCGCTCGGCTACCGGCCGCAGGCCGCCGGCCGGCAGCTGCGGCTGGGGCGCAGCGGCATGGTGCTGCTGGCGGTGCCCAACCTGCTCGGGCCGTTCTTCGGCCGGGTGCTGACCGGCGTGCACGAGGAGGCGGCCCGGCACGGCCTGGCGGTGGTGGTCTCCAGCGGCTGGGACGCGGCGACGCTGGCCGACGCGGCCGCCGCCGGACGCTTCGACGGCCTGCTGGTCTGCTCGCCGGACGACAGGCAGCTGGGCGCGCTGCCGCCGGACACCCCGGCGGTGTTCCTGGACGCCGACCCGGCCGCCCACCCGGGCCGTCCGACGGTCGAACTGGACCTGGCGGCGGGCATGCGGGCCGCCGTCGACCACCTGGTCGGGCTGGGGCACCGGCGGTTCGGCTACCTGCGCTCGGTGCACTCGGCGCACACCTTCCGGGTCCGGCAGGCGGCGTTCGCGGCCGCCTCGGCGGGCCTGGGCCTGGAGGTCCGGGAGCTGGCGGTCAGCCTGAACGAGGGCAGCCGGGAGGCGGCCCGGGCGGCCCGCGAGCTGCTGGCCGGGCCGTGCCCGCCGCGCGCGGTCGTCTGCGACGACGACGTGGTGGCGTCCGGCCTGTACCGGGCGGCGGGCGAGCTGGGGCTGCGGATCCCGGCGGACCTGTCGGTGGTCGGGATGGACGACGTCCCGGTGGCGGAGCTGCTGAGCCCGCCGCTCACCACCGTCGACCTGCCGGGCGAGCAGCTCGGCCGGGCCGGGCTGGCCCTCCTGACCGCCCTGCTCGACGGCGGGCTCCCGCCGCCGGTGCCCCCGCTGGCGACCGCCCTGGTGGTCCGCGGCTCCACCGCGCCGGCCTGAGCGGCCTACTGCTCGCCGAGGAGCATCCACTTCTCCGGCACCGCCAGCGGTTCGAACCCCACCTTGGCGTACACCTCGTGCGCGTCCCGGGTGGCGAGCAGCAGCCGCCGCAGGCCGAGCGCGGCCAGCTCGTCGCGGACGGCGGCGGTCAGCGCGGTGCCCAGGCCCCGGCCGCGGGCCTCGGGGGCGATGAACACGTCGCACAGCCAGGCGAAGGTGGCGCGGTCGGTGACCACCCGGGCGTAGCCGAGCTGGGTGCCCGAAGCGTCCTCGTACAGGCCGAAGTTGAGGGAGTTGTCGATGGCCAGGTCCTGCTTCCCGCGCGGCCGTCCGAGCGCCCAGTAGGCCCCCTCGGACAGCCAGCGGTGCACGGCGGCCCGGTCGAGGCGGGCGGGGTCGGTGGAGACGGTGTGTCCGGCGGGGAGGGCGAAGTGCGTCATGCGGCGCATCCAAGCAGGCCGGGGGCGGCGCGGGCCAGCCGTTCGCGGGCGGGGACCGCTCAGGCGGCGGTCACCAGGGCGGGGGCCGGGTGCAGGCGGGTGCGGGTGGCGAGCAGGAGGAGGCCGCCGAGGGTGACGCCGCCGACCGAGCAGAGGGCGACGGCGTGCAGCGAGGTGTCGACCAGGGCGCCGGAGACCGCGTAGCCGGCCGCGTTGCCGGTGGCGAACAGGGTGACCAGCCAGGCGAAGGCCTCGGTGACGGTGCCGGTCGGGGCCAGTTCGGCGACCAGCACGAACGCGGCGGCCAGCAGCGGGGCCAGGCCGAGGCCGGAGACGAAGGCGAGGGCGGCCATCGGTCCGGGGCCGGGCAGGAGCAGCAGCGGCAGGTAGCAGGCGGCCATGCCGAGGGCGAGCACCCAGGTGCGGGTCGCGGTGCCGGCCCGCCAGCGGGCCGCGCCGTAGACGAGCGCGCCGAGCAGTCCGGCCAGCGCGGCCAGCGCGAGCAGGGTGCCCGCGCCGCCGGGCAGGCCGCCGGGGTGCTGCTCGGCGTACGCGATGAACAGCACGTTCTGCGCGCCGACGGCCCAGCCGGCGCCGGCCAGGCCGAGCAGCAGCAGGACCAGGCCGGGGGAGCGCAGCGGTCCGAGCAGTCCGGCGGAGGCCGCCCGGGGCGGGGCCTGCCAGGCTCGGGCGGGTGCGGAGCCGGCCACCACCAAGGCGCCGAGCAGGCCGAGCACGGCGGCGGTCCACAGCGCGGCGGTGGGGGAGAGGGCGCCGGCGATCCCGGCGACGGCGAGCGGCCCGGCGACGTACAGCACCTGCTGGGAGGCGGAGTCGAAGGCGTACGCGGTGTCGAGCTGGTCCTCGGCGACGACGTCGGGCCAGAGCGAGCGCAGGCAGGGCTCCAGCGGGGGCATGCACAGTCCGGCGACCGCGGCGCCGAGCGGGGCGGCCAGGGCGTTGCCGGGGGCGAGGGCGAGCAGCGCGTAGCCGGTGCCGGCCAGCGCGGCGGAGGCGAGCAGGACGCGGGGCTGCCCGGTCAGGTCGACGATCCGGCCGAGGACGGGCCCGCCGACGGCGGCGGCGATCGCGTAGGCGGCGGTGGCCAGGCCGATCCGGCTGTACGGGGTGCCGGCCTCGCGCAGCGCGAGCGCGATGACCAGGGCGGTCATCCCGGCCGGGAGCCGGCCGAGCAGGGTGCCGAACAGGAGCCGGGCGACGTGCGGGGCGCGGAGCAGGGCGGTGTAGCCCATGGGCGTCCTTCCGGGCGGGGTCGAGCAGGTGTCGCTTCAAGTTATACGTATAACTGACCAGCGTCAAAGCCGACCGGGTAGGGCTGATGGCCCGTCAGGAAAGGGTGGTTCGGTAACGATCTCAAACAAGTACTTTGAACATCTCAAAGGTTTGTTGCTAATGTGCCGGTCATGACCACCGCAGACGCCGCGCGCCAGGCCGGGACGAGCACCCCGCTCGTGCCGCGCTGCCCGCGTCTGCCCGGTGCCGTGGACGGCCCGCGCCGCTGTCGCTCCGGCGGCTGTATGCGGGCGGCACGCCACTCCTGACGCCGACCGACCCCGTCGGTCCCCCGGGTCTCCCCGCCCGGCCCCGCGTCCGTCGTGCCGCCGCCTCCGCCCCCTCCCCCCCCCGCCTGCTCCACCACCCCCCCCGGAGACGCACACCCATGTCCACCGCGCCCGCGCCCACCCTGCTGGGACGCCTCCGCCGCACCCCCTTCTGGGTCCAGATCGTCGGCGGCCTCGTCCTCGGCCTGCTGCTCGGCTGGATCGCCCGGTCCGGCGACGTGTCCTGGCTGAAGACGACCCTCGACACCATCGGCAAGACCTTCGTCCAGCTGCTCAAGCTGGCCGTCCCGCCGCTGGTCTTCACCGCGATCATCGTCTCGGTCGCCAACCTGCGGAACGTCACCAACGCCGCCCGGCTGGCCGCCCGCACGCTGTTCTGGTTCCTCGCCACCTCGCTGATCGCGGTCGCCGTCGGCCTCGGCCTCGGCCTGCTCACCGACCCCGGCAAGGGCGCCAACCTCTCCACCGCGGGTGTCAAGGGCGTGGAGAAGGGCGGTACCTGGGTCGACTTCCTGACCGGCATCATCCCGACCAACATCGCCGACGCCTTCCTGAAGGTGAACGTCCTCCAGATCGTCTTCCTCGGCGTGGTCGTCGGCGCGGCCCTGCTCAAGCTCGGCGACAAGGCCGAGCCGGTCCGCAAGCTCTCCGAGGCGGTCCTCGAACTCGTCCAGACCGCCCTGTGGTGGGTCATCCGGCTCGCCCCGCTCGGCACCCTCGGCCTGATCGGCAAGTCGGTCGCCGTCTACGGCTGGGACCTGCTCAAGCCCTTCTCCACCCTCACCATCGACGTCTACGCCGGCTGCGCGATCGTCCTGTTCGGCGTCTACTCGCTGCTGCTGCGCTTCGTCGCCGGCCTCAACCCGCTGAACTTCTTCAAGGGCGCCTGGCCCGCGATCCAGCTCGCCTTCGTCTCCCGCTCCTCGGTCGGCACCCTGCCCGTCACCCGCCGCGTCACCGAGCGCCTCGGCGTCCCGTCCGAGTACGCCTCGTTCGCCGTCCCGTTCGGCGCCACCACCAAGATGGACGGCTGCGCCGCGATCTACCCGTCGCTCGCCGCGATCTTCGTCGCCCAGGTGTACGGCATCGACCTCGGCGTCAAGGACTACCTGCTGATCGCCTTCGTCTCGGTGATCGGCTCCGCGGCCACCGCCGGCCTCACCGGCGCGATCGTGATGCTCACCCTGACCCTCTCCACCCTGGGCCTCCCGCTGGAGGGCGTCGGCCTGCTGCTGGCCATCGACCCGATCCTCGACATGATGCGCACCGCCACCAACGTGGCCGGTCAGGTCGTCGTCCCGATCCTGGTCTCCGCCCGCGAGAAGACCCTCGACCTCACCGCCTACAACACCCCCACCGGCGACCTCCTCGCCGAGGACCGGCCGGCCGCCGTCCCGGCCCAGGCCACCAAGGAGCCCGTCACCGCCTGACCGGCCCGCGGCACGGACGCGGAGGCCCGCACCCCGGGAGGGTGCGGGCCTTCGCACGTCGGAGTGAGATCGCTTGGGGCGGAGCGGGGCGGTCGGTAGCGTGGAGCCGACGAAGGAGGGGCGATGAGCGCGCTGCCCAGCGGTGGACGTCCGTACAGCTCGGTCGACCCGGAGCAGGCACTGAAGTACGCGATCCAGCACCACGCCGGTGATCGCGTCCAGGTCGTCGAAGGGGTCATCGAGCCGATGTCGCCGGGGTGGGACCACGAATCGATCGCCAGCCACCTGCGCCGCCAGCTGACGGCCAGGGTCTTCGAGCTCGACTGCGTGATGGGCTCGGGCGACCTCGACCTGCCGGGATCGAGCAATTGGTACGTCCCTGACGTCGCGGTCGTGCCCGAGGCGCTGGCGAAGGGCGGCGCCGCCCTCCTGCCCGATCAGACGCTGCTGGTGGTCGAGGTGACCTCCGCCTCGAACGCGGACACCGACCGGGTGGTGAAGCGGCGCCGGTACGCGGAGTACGGGGCGCCGCTCTACCTGCTGGTCGACCGACAGGACCGGGCCTGCACGCTGTTCTCGGAGCCGGGTGCGCTCGGGTACACCCTGGCGGTCGGGCCGCTGCCGTTCGGGGAGCCGGTCGAGCTGCCGGAGCCGTTCGGGCTGCGGGTGGACACCTCACGGTTCTGAGCCGGGGCCGGCGCCGGGCGGGAACGGGGCGGCGTTCCGCCGGGGGAGAAAAGGGGCAGGCGGGGAAAGGCGGGCGCAACCGGGGGAATGCGGCGGGAATGCGCGGAAAAGGCAGGAGGCCCGCCGGGGCGGGCCTCCTTGGGAACTGCTACTCGTACGGACCCGAGGGGCCGTGAGCGATCACTGGGAGATCCCGTCTCAGACGGGGGTGACGTTCTCCGCCTGCGGGCCCTTCGGGCCCTGGGTGACGTCGAAGCTGACCGCCTGGTTCTCCTCCAGCGAGCGGAAGCCGCTCGCGTTGATGGCGGAGTAGTGGACGAAGACGTCGGGGCCGCCGCCCTCCTGGGCGATGAAGCCGAAGCCCTTTTCGGCGTTGAACCACTTGACGGTTCCGGTCGCCATACCGTTCTCCTTGCGAGGGACGTTGTGGACGCCACACCTTGTGGCGCCCGGGTCCGCTGCGCTGATCGCCCCGCCTCCGGACGAGTCCGGAGTTTTTCGCACAGTGCTTCAATCAATGCTCAATTGACGCCTGATACTGCTGAAAAATTACAAAAAGCCTGCGGTTACATGCTCCGCAGGCTCCAAGTACTGCAAGGGGAATCAAACTGCAACTGAGTGGAACGGTAGCACGCGGGGGCTGCCCCGACCAGGGGTGAACAACGGTGTCGGGCGGTGTGTCGGACACCGGATGCGGAGCGTCCCAATCAGCGGGCATACCCTGCCGGGAGAGCACCAACGGCAAGGGAGCACACGGTGAGCAGTCGGGACGCGGACCGGTCGGAGAGCGCGGTCAGGCCCCGGGTCGGCCATATTCAGTTCCTCAACTGCCTGCCCCTCTACTGGGGCCTCGCGCGCACGGGGAACCTGCTCGACCTCGACCTCAGCAAGGACACCCCGGAGAAGCTCAGCGACCGGCTGGTGGCCGGCGGCCTCGACATCGGGCCGATCACCTGCGTGGAGTACCTGCGCAACGCCGGCGAGCTGGTCGTGCTGCCGGACATCGCGGTCGGCAGCGACGGGCCGGTGATGTCCTGCGTGATCGTGAGCAAGGTCCCGCTGGCCGAGCTGGACGGCCGCCGGGTCGCCCTCGGCTCCACCAGCCGCACCTCGGTGCGGCTGGCCCGGCTGCTGCTGGAGGAGCGCGAGGGCGTCCGCCCCGAGTACTTCTCCAGCCCGCCCGACCTGGACGCGATGCTCGCCGACGCCGACGCCGCCGTGCTGATCGGCGACCCCGCGCTGCGCGCCTCGCTGGAGCAGGCCCCCCGGCAGGGGCTGGCCGTGCACGACCTCGGCGCGATGTGGAAGGAGTGGACCGGCCTCCCGTTCGTCTTCGCGGTCTGGGCCGCCCGCCGCGACTACGCCGAGCGGCACCCCGAGCTGACCGCCGCCGTCCACCGGGCCTTCCTGGAGTCCCGCGACCTCTCGCTGGCCGAGGCCGCCCAGGTCGCCGAGCAGGCCGCCCGCTGGGAGGAGTTCGACGCCCCGCTGCTGGAGAGGTACTTCTCCAAGGCGCTCGACTTCTCGCTCGGCGAGCGCCAGCTGGCCGGCATCGCCGAGTTCGCCCGCCGGGTCGCGCACGACAGCGGCTTCGCCCCCGACGTGCCGGTCCGGCTGCTGGCGACCGCGCCGGCGGTGGTCTGAGCGAAGCGTGTACCCGGCCGGGGCCGCCCTGGGATGATCGGACCCGGTCGGGGCGGTGGCCCCCGGCGGCGGGAGGCGGACGGGCATGGAACGGCTGACGGCTGACGACCCGTCGGTGATCGGCGACTACCGGCTGCTGCGCCGGCTCGGCGCGGGCGGCATGGGACGGGTCTACCTGGGCCGAACCGCGGGCGGGCGGACCGTCGCGGTCAAGGTGGTGCGCTCCGAACTGGCCGACGACCCCGAGTTCCGGGCCAGGTTCCGCCAGGAGGTGGCCGCGGCCCGCCGGGTCGGCGGCCGCTGGACCGCCCCCGTGCTGGACGCCGACACCGAGGGCCGGCACCCCTGGGTCGCCACCGGCTACGTCGCCGGACCGGCGCTCGGCGAGGCCGTCCGCACCGCCGGCCCGCTGCCCGCCGCCTCGGTGCACGCCCTCGGCGCCCGGCTGGCCGAGGCCCTGGAGCAGGTGCACGCGCTCGGCCTGGTGCACCGGGACGTCAAACCGTCCAACGTGCTGCTCGCCCTGGACGGCCCCCGGCTGATCGACTTCGGCGTGGCCCGGGCGCTGGACGCGGCCGCCGCCCTCACCCACAGCGGCTACGTGGTCGGCTCGCCCGGCTTCATGTCGCCCGAGCAGGCCGCCGGCGCGCCCACCGGGCCGCCCGGCGACGTCTTCTCGCTCGGCGCGCTGCTGGCCTTCGCCGCGACCGGCACCGCCCCGTTCGGCGAGGGCGTCAGCGCCGCCGTCCTGCTCTACCGCGTCCTGCACGAGGAGCCCGCGCTGGACGGGCTGCACGGCGACCTGCGCGACGCGGTCGCCGCCTGCCTCGCCAAGGACCCCGCCCGCCGGCCCACCCCCGCCGAGCTGCGCGCCCGGCTCGCCCCCGCCGCCGCGGCCGGCCCCGAGGGCTGGCTGCCCGGGCCGCTGGCCGCCGCGGTCGGCCGCGCCGCCGTCGAACTCCTCGACCTGGAGGGCGACGGCGGCCCCGCCGCCGCCCCCGCGGACCGGGTGCCGACCGTGCTGGACGGCGGGCGGCGCGCCCCGGAACGGGAGCGGCGCGGTCGGCGGGGATGGGCGGCGGCCGCCGCCGCGGCGGTGCTGGCGGGCGCGCTGTACGGCGGGCTGGCGGCGAGCGGCCACCTGCCCTGGTCGCCGGACGACCCCGGCCCGAGCAGCACGCCCGGGCAGGACGCGGCCACCGGGGAGGCCACCGCGACCCCGAGTCCGAGCCCGAGTGCGCGGACGAGCGCGAGCGCGAGCGCGGGCCGGAGCCCGGGCGGGAGCCCGAGCCCGGGTCCCGGCCCGAGCGGGACGGCGACGCCGGGGAAGGGGAACGGGAAGGCGCTGCCCGACGCCTTCGTGGGCACCTTCCGGGGCACCATCACCACCAGGATCGTCCCGCTGGGGTCCACCTTCACCGTCACCTTCACCCCGGGGAAGGTCGGCGACGAGGTCGGACGCACCAGCAACGCCTCCGCGTTCGACAGCACCGTCTGCCGGGGCGTGCTCACCCTGCTCTCGGTCGAGGACGGCAGGGTGCTGCTGCAGGAGCGCCCGGACGGCGCCGACAGCGCCTGCACCGGCGTCCCCGAGAAGCAGGCGTACACCCTGCTCGGCGGCGGCGGACTGCACGTGGCGGTCTCCGGGGCGGCGCTCGGTTCGGACCCGGAAGGCGACCTGGCCAGGCAGTAGGACGGCCGGGAACGGGCCTGCGGTGGGGCGCGAACGCCCTGGCGTAGGCTGGGCTGGTCCGGCCCTTCGACGAAGAAAGCAGGCCCGCCAGGTGTCCGAGCAGAACCTTTCCGCCACCCAGCTGCAGGCCGTACTGGACCGCGCGGCCGGGGGCGGCCGGATCACCGCCGAGGAGGCGCTGGAGCTCTACCGCTCGGCGCCGCTGCACGCGCTCGGGGCGGCCGCCGACGCGGTGCGCCGGCGGCGGTACGCGGGTGTCGAGCACATCGCGACGTACATCATCGAGCGGAACATCAACTACACCAACGTCTGCGTGACGGCGTGCAAGTTCTGCGCGTTCTACGTGCCGCCGAAGAGCGACAAGGGCTGGTCGCGGGAGCTCGACGAGATCCTCCGCCGGTGCGCGGAGACCGTCGAGCTCGGCGGCACCCAGATCATGTTCCAGGGCGGGCACCACCCGGACTACGGCGTCGAGTACTACGAGGAGAACTTCGCCGCGATCAAGGCCGCGTTCCCGCAGCTGGTGATCCACTCGCTGGGCGCCTCCGAGGTCGAGCACATGGCGAGGATCTCGGGCGTCTCCGTCGAGGAGGCGATCACCCGGATCCACGCCGCGGGCCTGGACTCGTTCGCGGGCGCCGGCGCCGAACTGCTGCCGGAGCGGCCGCGCAAGGCGATCGCGCCGCTGAAGGAGTCCGGCGAGCGCTGGCTGGAGATCATGGAGACCGCGCACCGCCTCGGCGTCGAGTCCACCTCCACCATGCTGATGGGCACCGGCGAGACCAACGCCGAGCGGATCGAGCACCTGCGGATGATCCGCGACGTGCAGGACCGCACCGGCGGCTTCCGGGCGTTCATCCCCTACACCTACCAGCCGCAGAACAACCACCTGAAGGGCTCGACCCAGGCCACGGTCTTCGAGTACCTGCGGATGATCGCCATCGCCCGGCTCTTCCTCGACAACGTCGCCCACATCCAGGGCTCCTGGCTCACCACCGGCAAGGAGGCCGGCCAGCTGTCGCTGCACTACGGCGCGGACGACCTCGGCTCGGTCATGCTGGAGGAGAACGTCGTCTCGGCGGCCGGCGCCAAGCACCGCTCCAACCTGCACGAGCTGATCCACCTGATCCGCACCGCCGGCCGGGTGCCCGCCCAGCGCTCCACCAC
The DNA here is from genome assembly GCF_055562955.1 of Kitasatospora sp. NPDC015121. Taxonomy (NCBI): domain Bacteria; kingdom Bacillati; phylum Actinomycetota; class Actinomycetes; order Kitasatosporales; family Streptomycetaceae; genus Kitasatospora; species Kitasatospora sp. NPDC015121. The sequence continues at coordinate 24,318 of NZ_JBVHEH010000017.1, read as the reverse complement.
GTACGAGCACCTGCGGGTCCTCGACGACCCGGCGAACGACCCGGTCGACCCGCGGGTCGCCTCGCACATCGCCTCCACCGCGATCGAGGGCGGCACCGCGCACCCCGAACTCACCATCCTCGCCACCAACTGACGCCCCGCGCCGCGATGCTGACCCTGCACCGGGCCCGCCGGCTGCACACCGGCACCGGGACGCTCCCGGACGGCGCGGTGCTCGTCGACGGCGCGACCGTCGCCGCGATCGGGCCGTACGCCGACCTGGCGGACCGCCCGGCGCGGGTCCGCGACTGGCCCGGGGTGCTGGTGCCCGGGCTGCTCAACCCGCACGCGGCGTGGCTGCTGGAGGGCGCCTACCACCCCGACCCCCGGGAGGAGCTCGGCGACCGGCCGCTGCCGCCCCCGGCCGGGCTCACCGACGAGCGGTGGGGCGGCAGCGCCCGGCGCGGCCTGCAACGGCTGCTCGGCCACGGCACCACGGCCCTGGCCGGTCCGCTGCACCGCCCCGCCGTCCGCACCGCGGTGGCCCGCTCCGGCCTGCGCCACCTCCCCGGCCCGGACGCCGGGCCCGGCGCCCTCGACCCGCTGGCCGGGCGGCCGCTGGCGGCGGCCGTGCACCGGCCGCTGGCGGTCGGGGCGGCGGCGGACTTCGCGGTGTTCGCGGCGGAGCCGGACGGGGGCGGCGCGGACTGCCTCGCGACCGTGCTGGGCGGGCGGCTGGTGTACCGGCGGAGGTAGCGGCGGAGGCGGCGGCGGAGGTGGTGGCCGACCCCGGGAGGGGGCCCGCTTTCTGACTCCCCGTGACCCGGGCGGGGCTTTCCGGCTACCATCCCGGTTCAGACCTCACCCGAGCCAGGAACAGGACGCATGCGAGCCGCGACCCCCGAACGTCCCCGGACCCGACCGGCGCGGGGGTGGTACGTCGGAGCCGTGCTGAGCGCGGTGGTGGCCGTGGCGATGTGCCTGCTGGGGTGGCGGCAGGCCGACCAGGCGGACCGGATCGACGCGCACCCGGTGCGGGTCGAGGGAACGGTCACCCAACTGCCGGGCGGCAGCGGAACGTACAGCCAGGTCGCCTACCAGGCGGACGGGCGGCGGCTGACCGCGGCCGACCTGTGGCTGCCGGCCGACGCGCGGGTGGGGGAGCCGGTCTGCCTGGAGCGGGCGGCGGACGACCCGGCGGCGGTGCGGGTCTGCGGGCGGACGTACCCGCAGCCGGTGGGGGTGGTGCTGGCGCAGACCAGCGTGCCCGCGGCGGTGCTCGTGTGCCTGCTGTGCCTGTGGCGGATCCGGCGCGGAAGGGCCGGGGCGGAGCGGGAACAGGCCGCCTTCACGGTGGCGTTCGCCGCGGAGGGGATGCCCGCGCTGACCCACGGGAAGCGCTCCCGCCGCCGCCGCAAGGGGGGCCGCCGCGCCCTGCGGTGAGCCCTGGTGACCACCCCCGGCGTCGCAAGGTGAACAATGGGGGCGTGACCCGAGCCCATCTGGACAAGCAGCCGCAGGACGTCGCCGCCATGTTCGACGACGTCGCGGCCAAGTACGACCGCACCAACGACGTGCTCTCGCTGGGCCAGGCCCGGTTGTGGCGCCGGGCGGTGGCCGACGCGGTGGGTGCCGTCGCGGGCCAGCGCGTCCTGGACCTCGGTGCGGGCACCGGGACGTCCTCGCTGCCGTTCCTGGAGGCGGGCGCCGACGTGGTGCCGTGCGACTTCTCGATCGGGATGCTGACCGAGGGCAAGAGCCGTCACCCCGAACTCGCGCTGACCGCGGGCGACGCGACCCGGCTGCCGTTCGCGGACGAGTCGTTCGACGCGGTGACCATCTCGTTCGCGCTGCGCAACGTGCAGGACCACGAGGCGGCGGTGCGCGAGATGCTGCGGGTGACCAAGCCCGGCGGCAAGCTGGTGATCTGCGAGTTCTCCACGCCGACCTGGACGCCGCTGCGCACGGTGTACACCGAGTACCTGATGCGGGCGCTGCCGCCGGTGGCGACCCGGGTGTCGTCCAACCCGGAGGCGTACGTGTACCTCGCGGAGTCGATCCGGGAGTGGCCGGACCAGCCCGCGCTCGCCGCCGAACTCCAGCGCGCGGGCTGGACGAAGGTCGCCTGGCGCAACCTCACCGGCGGCATCGTCGCCCTCCACCGCGGCTTCAAGGCGCCGTAGACTGCGGTGGTTCGGCACCCCGTCCGCCGACGCGGCGCCGACGGGGCGTCGGCCCCGACTCCGTGACCCCGACGCGCTCAGGAGAGAACCCGTATGACCGAGACCGCCGTCGAGTCCACCGCCGACGTCATCGTGGTCGGTGCCGGTCCGGCCGGTGCCAGCACCGCGTACTGGCTGGCCCAGGCGGGCCTGGACGTGCTGCTGCTGGAGAAGACCGAGTTCCCGCGCGAGAAGGTGTGCGGTGACGGCCTGACCCCGCGCGCCGTCAAGCAGCTGGTCGACATGGGCGTCGACGTGTCCGCCGAGAACGGCTGGCTGCGCAACAAGGGCCTGCGGATCATCGGCGGCGGCGTCCGGCTGGAACTGGACTGGCCGGACCTGGCCGCGTTCCCCGACTACGGGCTGGTGCGCAAGCGCGCCGACTTCGACGAGCTGCTGGCCCGGCAGGCGCAGAAGGCCGGCGCCCGGCTGTACGAGAGCTGCAACGTCAGCGGGCCGGTCACCGACCGCGCCGGGCGGATCACCGGCGTCACCGCCAAGCTCGGCCCGGACAAGCGCGAGGTCGAGTTCCACGCGCCGCTGGTGGTCGCCGCCGACGGCAACTCGACCCGGCTGTCGCTGGCCATGGGCCTGCACCGGATGGAGTCCCGGCCGATGGGCGTCGCCTACCGGACGTACTTCACCTCGCCCCGGCACGACGACGACTACCTGGAGTCCTGGCTGGAGCTGTGGGACACCCGCGGCGGCCAGAAGAAGCTGCTGCCCGGCTACGGCTGGATCTTCGGCATGGGCGACGGCACCTCCAACGTCGGCCTCGGCATCCTCAACTCCTCGCCCGCCTTCGGCGACCTGAACTGGCGCGAGGTGCTGAAGAGCTGGTGCGCCAGCATGCCGGAGGAGTGGGGCTACACGCCGGAGAACATGACCGAGCCGATCCGCGGCGCCGCGCTGCCGATGGCCTTCAACCGGCAGCCGCACTACACCAAGGGCCTGCTGCTGGTCGGCGACGCCGGCGGCATGGTCAACCCGTTCAACGGCGAGGGCATCGCCTATGCGATGGAATCCGGCCAGCTCGCCGCCGGCGTCATCGTGCAGGCGATGGCCCGGATCACCCCCGAGGGCCGCGAACGCGCCCTGGCCCGCTACCCGCAGGTGCTCAAGGACACCTACGGCGGCTACTACACGCTCGGCCGCGCGTTCGTGAAGCTGATCGGCAACGACAAGGTGATGCGGATCGCCGCCGAGCGCGGCCTGACCCACCCCGTCCTGATGAAGTTCGTCCTCAAGCTGCTCGCCAACCTCACCGACCCGAGCGGCGGCGACGTCGCGGACCGGATCATCAACGGCCTGACCAAGGTGGCGCCGCGCGCCTGACCAGGGGCGTGCCGGGAGGCGGCGGGCGGGCGTGAAAGCGCTTGCCCGCCGCCTTTCGCGTGCGGGAGAGTGGCGGCCTCCGAACGTCCCGTCCGATGCCGCACGGGCCCCCGTCGAGTGTTCCGGGAGCCGCGCCGTGGCCGTCCTCTCCGTTGGTGTCCGTCCGCAGCCGCTGCGGGACCTGCCGCTGGTGGCGGTGGCGGTGGTGTGGGGTTCGAGTTTCCTGGTGGTGAAGCGGGTCGCCGAGCCGGAGACGGTGGTGGCGGTGCTGGCGCTGCGCTTCGCGGTGGTGCTGCCGGTGCTGGGGGCGGTGGCCTGGCGGCGGCTGCGCGGGCTGTCGCCCGCGCAGTGGGGCGGCGGGGCGGTGCTGGGCGCGGTGCTGGGGGCGGTGTTCCTGCTGGAGACGTACGGGGCGGTGCACACCTCGGCGACCAACGCGGGGTTGGTAATCAGCCTGACGATGGTGTTCACGCCGCTGGCGGAGGCGGTGCTGCGGCGCTCGGCGCCGTCGGGGGCCTTCCTGGCGGCCGCCGGGCTGTCGGTGCTCGGGGTGGCGCTGCTGACCGGGGACGGCGGGCTGCGGGCGCCGTCGGGGGGCGACCTGCTGGTGCTGGGGGCGGCGGTGGCCCGGACGGTGAACGTGCTGGCGACGGCCCGGCTGCGGGTGCTCCGCGGGGTGGACGCGCTGGCCCTGACCTGGGTCCAACTGGCCTGCGCGACGGCGGTGTTCGTGCTGGCGGCGCCGCTGGCGGGCCCGTCGCCGCTGAGCGTGGCGGCGTCCTTCGACGCGGCCCGCTGGGGGCTGCTGCTGTACCTGTCGCTGCTGTGCACGCTGTTCGCGTTCTTCGTGCAGCTGTGGGCGGTGCGGGCCACCTCGCCGTCCCGGGTGAGCCTGCTGCTGGGCACCGAGCCGCTGTGGGCGGCGCTGTTCGGCGTCGCGCTGGCGGGGGACCGGCCGGGCCCGCTCGCGCTGCTGGGGGCGGTGGCGGTGCTGGCGGGCACCGAGTGGGGCCGGCGGCGGGCGCCGGGCGGCCCCGCCGGATCTTGAGCGCTTGTGAACGAAGGGTCAAGCGGCCGCCGTCCCGGGTCCACCTCCTGGGTGAGATCCACTACCACGTAAACCGGATCACTCCGAAATTTGCCTCGACCGCAGCACAATTGATATAGGGCGTGGCCGAACGGCGGTCGTTTCGCGGTGCCTTGCGACTGTATGTGGCCAGATGCCCACTACCGGTCGAACGGTGGTGATCGATCCGGTTTCGCGGGCCTTCGTCGGGTGGCGAAGATCACAAAGATCATCGGGAACTGCGTGTCGCAGATCACAAGCGGACGGGCATAGGATGCGCTCCAACCTGGCTTTGTGAACTGCCTCACATGGAGCCGGATCTCACGAAGTGGATCATCATTTCACCCCTGGTGACCTGGTGGTTCCGATCTGCAGTCAAGGACGACTGGACGGAGGGAGCGGGGGCTATGAATGCCTACGCGCCGATCCTCGTACTCGGTGCCATCGCGGCGGCGTTCGCGGTCGGTTCCGTGGTGATGGCCTCGCTCACCGGCCCGAAGCGCTACAACCGGGCCAAGTTGGAGGCGTACGAGTGCGGCATCGAACCGACCCCGCAGCCGGTGGGCGGCGGTCGGTTCCCGATCAAGTACTACCTGACGGCGATGCTGTTCATCGTCTTCGACATCGAGATCGTCTTCCTCTACCCGTGGGCGGTCAGCTTCGACGCCCTGGGGATCTTCGGGCTGGTCGAGATGCTCCTGTTCATCGCCACCGTGTTCGTCGCCTACGCCTACGTCTGGCGCCGCGGCGGCCTGGAGTGGGACTGACCACCGGAGGCCGCCGCGCGCGGCGTTTGTGAACGGGCGGACAAGCCACCGGACTCGAGGGCATTGAGAGGGAACTGATGGGAATCGAGGAGAAGCTGCCGAGCGGCTTTCTGCTCACCAGCGTGGAGGCCGCCGCGGGCTGGGTGCGGAAGGCGTCGCTCTTCCCGGCCACCTTCGGTCTGGCCTGCTGCGCGATCGAGATGATGACCACCGGCGCGGGCCGCTACGACCTGGCCCGGTTCGGCATGGAGGTCTTCCGCGGCTCGCCCCGGCAGGCCGACCTGATGATCGTCGCCGGCCGGGTCAGCCAGAAGATGGCGCCGGTGCTGCGGCAGGTCTACGACCAGATGCCGAACCCCAAGTGGGTCATCTCGATGGGCGTCTGCGCGTCCTCCGGCGGCATGTTCAACAACTACGCGATCGTCCAGGGCGTCGACCACATCGTCCCCGTGGACATCTACCTGCCGGGCTGCCCGCCCCGCCCGGAGATGCTGATGGACGCGATCATCAAGCTGCACGAGAAGATCCAGCACGAGAAGCTCGGCGTGCACAAGCGCCGGGCCGAGGAGGAGGCCGAGCGCCTCGCCCTGCAGGCCGTCCCGACCAGCGAGATGCGGGGGCTGCTGCGATGAGCGAGGAGCGCAAGCCCGACGTGCCCGCGACCCGGCGGGAGATCCCGGTCGAGGTGGTCGGCGCCCGGCAGGGCATGTTCGGCGCCCACGGCACCGGCGACACCTCCGGGTTCGGCGGCCTGACCGCGCCGATCGTGCTGCCCGGCCCGAGCGAGCGCCCGTACGGGGGCTACTTCGACGAGGTGGCCGACGAGTTCGAGGGCGCGCTGGAGGAGCAGGGCCTCGACCCGGCGGACGTCATCGAGAAGACCGTCGTCGACCGCGGCGAGCTGACCTTCCACGTCGACCGCGCGCACCTGCTGAAGGCGGTGCGGATCCTGCGCGACGACCCGGCGCTGCGCTTCGAGCTGTGCCTGGGCGTCAGCGGCGTGCACTACCCGCAGGACAAGGGCCGGGAGCTGCACGCGGTCTACCACCTGCGCTCGATCACCCACACCCGGCTGGTCCGGCTGGAGGTCACCGCGCCCGACGCGGACCCGCGGATCCCGTCCGTGGTGAGCGTCTACCCGACCAACGACTGGCACGAGCGGGAGACCTACGACTTCTTCGGCCTGGTCTTCGAGGGCCACCCGGCGCTCACCCGGATCATGATGCCGGACGACTGGCTGGGGCACCCGCAGCGCAAGGACTACCCGCTCGGCGGCATCCCCGTCGAGTACAAGGGCGCCCAGATCCCGGCTCCCGACCAGCGGAGGTCGTACAGCTGATGAGCAGCACCCACTACGAAGCAGGCGCCCGGGAGACCACCGAGGGACGGGTGTTCACCGTCACCGGCGGCGACTGGGGCGAGGTCGCCGAGGCCGTGGCCGGCGCCGACGACGAGCGGATCATCGTCAACATGGGCCCGCAGCACCCGTCCACCCACGGCGTGCTGCGGCTGATCCTGGAGATCGACGGCGAGACGGTCACCGAGGCCCGCTGCGGCATCGGCTACCTGCACACCGGCATCGAGAAGAACATGGAGTTCCGCTCCTGGGTGCAGGGCACCACGTTCGTGACGCGGATGGACTACCTCACCCCGCTGTACAACGAGACCGCCTACTGCCTGGCCGTGGAGAAGCTGCTCGGCATCACCGCGGACGTGCCCGAGCGGGCCACCGTCATCCGGGTGCTGATGATGGAGCTGAACCGGATCTCCTCGCACCTGGTGGCGCTGGCCACCGGCGGCATGGAGATCGGCTCCACCACCCTGATGATCTACGGCTTCCGGGACCGCGAGGTCGTCCTGGACATCTTCGAGCTGGTCACCGGCCTGCGGATGAACCACGCGTACGTCCGCCCCGGCGGCCTGGCGCAGGACCTGCCGCCCGGCGCGGTCGACAAGATCCGCGAGGGCGTGAACCTGCTGCGCTCGCGGATGCACGAGTACGACAAGCTGGCCACCGACAACCCGGTGTTCAAGGCCCGGTTGGTCGACGTCGGCTTCCTCGACCTGCCCGGCTGCCTGGCGCTCGGCGCCACCGGCCCGATCCTGCGCGCCACCGGGCTGCCGCACGACCTGCGCAAGTCCGACCCGTACTGCGGGTACGAGACCTACGACTTCGACGTCGCGGTGGCCGACACCGCGGACTCCTACGGGCGGTTCCTGATCCGCCTGGAGGAGATGAGGCAGTCGCTGCGGATCGTCGAGCAGTGCCTGGAGCGGCTGGCCCCCGGGCCGGTCATGGTGGCCGACAAGAAGATCGCCTGGCCGTCCCAACTGGCCGTCGGCCCGGACGGCATGGGCAACTCGCTGGACCACATCCGGAAGATCATGGGCACCTCGATGGAGGCCCTGATCCACCACTTCAAGCTGGTCACCGAGGGCTTCAAGGTGCCGGTGGGCCAGGCCTACGCCGCGGTGGAGTCGCCCAAGGGCGAACTCGGCGTGCACGTGGTCAGCGACGGCGGCACCCGGCCCTACCGGGTGCACTTCCGCGACCCGTCCTTCACCAACCTGCAGACGATGGCCGCGATGTGCGAGGGCGGCCCGCTGGCCGACGTGATCGTGGCGGTGGCCGGGATCGACCCGGTGATGGGAGGCGTGGACCGGTGAGCAGCACTGAACTCGGCCTGCCGGCGCTGCCGGCCAAGCCCTACCCGCCGGAGGTCGAGGCCCGACTCGCCTCCGACGCACGGGAGTTGATCTCCCGATACCCGCAGTCCCGGTCCGCGCTGCTGCCGCTGCTGCACCTGGTGCAGGCCGAGGACGGCTGCGTCACCCCGACCGGGATCCGGTTCTGCGCCGAGCAGTTGGAGCTGACCACCGCCGAGGTCACCGCGGTCGCCACCTTCTACACGATGTACCGGCGCCGCCCGGCCGGCGAGTACCACGTCGGCGTGTGCACCAACACGCTGTGCGCGGTGCTCGGCGGCGACCAGATCTTCGACGAGCTCTCCGAGCACCTCGGCATCGCCAACAACCGCACCACCGAGGACGGTTCGGTCTCGATCGAGCGGATCGAGTGCAACGCGGCCTGCGACTACGCCCCCGTGGTGATGGTCAACTGGGAGTTCTTCGACAACCAGACCCCCCAGAGCGCCAAGCAGCTGGTCGACCAGCTGCGCGCCGGGCAGGAGGTCCGCCCCACCCGGGGCGCCAAGCTCTGCTCGTTCAAGGAGGCCTCCCGGATCCTGGCCGGCTTCCCCGACGAGCGCCCCGGTGCCAACGACGAGTCCGGGGCCGGCGGCGCCCCCTCGCTGGCCGGCCTGCGCCTGGCCAAGGGCGAGGCGCTGCCCGGCACCCCGGGCACCAAGGTGGTCTCCCCGCGGCACGAAGGGACGGAAGCGTGATGACCTCCGCCGAACCGGCCGAGAAGCTCCTCTCCCCGGTCCTGTCCGCGTCCTGGGACGACCACCGCCCCTGGACCCTGGAGACCTACCGCCGGCACGGCGGCTACGACGGCCTGGCCGCCGCCCTCGCGATGCCCCCGGACGACGTCATCGCCCTGGTCAAGGACTCCGGTCTGCGCGGCCGCGGCGGCGCCGGCTTCCCGACCGGCATGAAGTGGCAGTTCATCCCGCAGAACGACGGCAAGCCGCACTACCTGGTGGTCAACGCCGACGAGTCCGAGCCGGGCACCTGCAAGGACATCCCGCTGCTGTTCGCCAACCCGCACGCGCTGATCGAGGGCATGGTCATCGCCTCGTACGCGATCCGCTGCGAGCACGCGTTCGTCTACCTGCGCGGCGAGGTCGTCCCGGTGCTGCGCCGCCTCCAGGCGGCGGTCGCCGAGGCGTACGCGGCCGGGTACCTCGGCAAGGACGTCCAGGGCTCCGGGATCAACCTGGACATCACCGTCCACGCCGGCGCCGGCGCGTACATCTGCGGCGAGGAGACCGCGCTGCTCGACTCGCTGGAGGGCCGCCGTGGCCAGCCCCGGCTGCGGCCGCCGTTCCCGGCGATCGCCGGCCTGTACGCCTGCCCGACCGTGGTGAACAACGTCGAGTCGATCGCCTCGGTGCCGCCGATCCTGGCCCGGGGCAAGGACTGGTTCAAGTCGCTGGGCACCGAGAAGTCGCCCGGCTTCACGCTGTACTCGCTGTCCGGGCACGTCACCAACCCCGGCCAGTACGAGGCGCCGCTCGGCATCACGCTGCGCCAGCTGCTGGAGATCACCGGCGGGATCCGGGCCGGGCACCGGCTCAAGTTCTGGACCCCGGGCGGCTCCTCCACCCCCATGTTCACCGAGGAGCACCTGGACGTCCCGCTCGACTACGAGGGCGTCGGCGCGGCCGGCTCGATGCTCGGCACCAAGGCCCTGCAGGTCTTCGACGAGACCACCTGCGTGGTGCGGGCCGTCACCCGGTGGACCGAGTTCTACGCCCACGAGTCCTGCGGCAAGTGCACCCCGTGCCGCGAGGGCACCTACTGGCTGGTCCAGCTGCTCAAGCGGATCGAGGCCGGCCAGGGCGCCCCCGGCGACCTGGAGAAGCTGCTGGACATCGCCGACAACATCAACGGCAAGTCCTTCTGCGCGCTGGGCGACGGCGCGGCCAGCCCGATCGTCTCCTCGCTCCAGCACTTCCGCGCCGAGTACGAGCAGCACCTCAACGAACACCGCTGCCCGTTCGACCCGGCGGCCTCCACCGTCTGGGCCGACCGGGCCCCCGCCCACGAGTCCGCCACCGAGAGGGAGGTGCACGCGTGACGGTCACGGAGCCTTCCACCCAGACCGAGCTGGTCACGCTCACCATCGACGGCGTCGAGGTCAGCGTCCCCAAGGGCACGCTGGTGATCCGCGCCGCCGAGCAGATCGGCACCCAGGTCCCGCGCTTCTGCGACCACCCGCTGCTCGACCCCGCCGGGGCGTGCCGCCAGTGCATCGTGGAGGTCGAGGGGCAGCGCAAGCCGGTCGCCTCCTGCACCATCCCGGTCGCCGAGGGCATGGTGGTGCGCACCCAGGTCTCCTCGCCGGTCGCCGAGAAGGCGCAGCGCGGCGTGATGGAACTGCTGCTGATCAACCACCCGCTGGACTGCCCGGTCTGCGACAAGGGCGGCGAGTGCCCGCTGCAGAACCAGGCGATGTCCACCGGCGACACCGACACCCGGTTCGAGGGCGTCAAGCGGACCTACGAGAAGCCGGTCCCGCTCTCCACCCAGGTGCTGCTGGACCGCGAGCGCTGCGTGCTGTGCGCCCGCTGCACCCGGTTCTCGCAGCAGATCGCCGGCGACCCGTTCATCGACCTGGTCGAGCGCGGCGCGCTCCAGCAGATCGGCACCGGCGTCGACCAGCCGCTCGACTCGTACTTCTCCGGCAACACCATCCAGATCTGCCCGGTCGGCGCGCTCACCTCCGCCGCCTACCGGTTCCGCTCCCGCCCGTTCGACCTGGTGTCCTCCCCGTCCGTGTGCGAGCACTGCTCGGCCGGCTGCGGGCAGCGCACCGACCACCGGCGCGGCAAGGTGCTGCGGCGGCTGGCCGGCAACGAGCCGGAGGTCAACGAGGAGTGGAACTGCGACAAGGGCCGGTTCGCGTTCCGCTACGCCCAGCAGCGCGACCGCCTCACCACCCCGCTGGTCCGCCGGGACGGCGAACTCGTCGCCGCCTCCTGGCCGGAGGCGCTGGCCCGGGCCGCCGAGGGGCTGCGCGGGGCGCGCGCCGCGGTGCTCGCGGGCGGCCGGGTCACCGTCGAGGACGCGTACGGCTACGGCAAGTTCGCCCGCCTCGCGCTCGGCACCAACGACGTCGACTTCCGGGCCCGGCCGCACAGCGGCGAGGAGGCCGACTTCCTGGCCGCGGCCGTCGCGGGGCACGGGGTCGACCTGGGCGGTCCCTCGGTGAGCTACCGGGACCTCGAAGCCGCGCCCGCCGTGCTGCTGGTCGGCCTGGAGGCCGAGGAGGAGGCGCCGATCGTCTTCCTGCGGCTGCGCAAGGCCAGCCGGGCGTCCGGGCTGCGGGTCTTCTCGATCGCCACCCACGCCACCCGCGGCCTGGCCAAGCTGCGCGGCGCGCTGCTGCCCGCCGCCCCCGGCACTGAGGTCGAGTGGCTGGCCGCGCTGGCCGGCGACGAGGTGCTCGCCGACGACGCCGGACGCTGCGCCGACGCGCTGCGCTCCCCGGGCGCCGTCGTGCTGGTCGGCGAACGGCTCGCGCAGACCGCCGGCGGCCTGACCGCCGCGCTGCGCCTGGCGCACGCCACCGGGGCGAAGCTCGCCTGGGTGCCGCGCCGGGCCGGCGAGCGCGGCGCCGTCGAGGCGGGCGCGCTGCCCGGGCTGCTGCCCGGCGGCCGGGCCGTCGCGGTGCCCGCCGCCCGCGCCGAGGCCGCCGCGCACTGGGGCCAGGCCGACCTGCCGTCCCGCCCCGGCCGCGACACCGGCCAGATCCTGGCCGCGGCCGCCGCCGGCGAACTGGACGCGCTGGTGCTCGGCGGCGTCGGCCTGGACGACCTGCCGGACCCGGCGCTCGCCGAGGAGGCGCTGGCCCGGGTCGGCTTCGTGCTCTCGCTGGAGCTGCGCCCGTCCGCGGTCACCGAGCGCGCCGACGTGGTGCTGCCGGTCGCGGCGGTCGCCGAGAAGGCCGGCACCTTCCTGGACTGGGAGGGCCGGGTCCGGATGTTCGAACCCGCGCTCAAGCCCGACCAGTTGATGCAGCGCCACCTGCACGCCGACGTCCGGGTGCTGAACATGGTCGCGGACGCGCTGGACCGGCCGATCGGCCTGCCCGACGTCCGGGCGGCCCGGATCGAGCTGGACCGTTTCACCCCGTGGCAGGGCGACCGCCCGGCCGTGCCCGCCGCGCACCCCGACGCGCTGCCCCGCCCGGCCACCGGGCAGGCCGTGCTGGCCGGGCACCGGATGCTGCTCGACCACGGCACCCTGCAGGAGGGCGACACCCACCTGGCCGGGACCCGGCACGCCGCCGTCGCCCGGCTCTCCGCCGCCACCGCCGCCGAGATCGGCGCGGCCGCCAGGGGCGGCGCGCTGCGGGTCACCGGCCCGGCCGGCTCGCTGACCCTCCCGCTGGAGGTCACCGACGCGATGCCGGACCGCACGGTCTGGCTGCCGCTCAACTCGACGCCGGACGGCGGCGCGTACCGCGCGCTCGGCACCACGGTCGGCCACCTGGTCACCATCGCCCCGGCGGAGGAATCATGAGCCCCCTCGCTGCCCCCCTCGCCGCCCCACTCGCCGCCAACGCCGAGACGCTCGGCTTCTTCGGCCGCGACCCGTGGTGGCTGGTGCTGCTGAAGGCGGTGTTCTGCTTCGCGTTCCTGGTCCTGACGGTGCTGATCGCGATCGTCTGGGAGCGCAAGGTCGTCGCCTGGATGCAGCTGCGGATCGGCCCGAACCGGCACGGCCCGTGGGGCCTGCTGCAGTCGCTGGCCGACGGCGTGAAGCTGGCGCTGAAGGAAGACCTGGTGGTCAAGGGCGCCGACAAGGCGGTCTACGTCCTGGCGCCGATCGTCGCGGCGATCCCCGCGTTCATGGCGTTCGCGGTGATCCCGTTCGGCCCGGCCGGCAACGAGGTGTCGATCTTCGGCACCCGGACGCCGCTCCAGCTGACCGACCTGCCGATCGCGCTGCTGTACATCCTGGCCACCGCCTCGGTGGGCATCTACGGCATCGTGCTGGCCGGCTGGTCGTCCGGTTCGACGTACCCGCTGCTGGGCGGCATCCGCTCGTCCGCGCAGATGATCAGCTACGAGATCGCGATGGGCCTGTCGTTCGCGGCGGTGTTCATCTACTCGGGCTCGATGTCGACCTCGGAGATCGTCGCCTCGCAGCAGCCGACCTGGTTCGCGGTGCTGCTGCCGGTGTCGTTCATCGTGTACGTCATCGCGATGGTCGGCGAGACCAACCGGGCGCCGTTCGACCTCCCGGAGGCCGAGGGCGAGCTGGTCGGCGGCTTCAACACCGAGTACTCCTCGCTGAAGTTCGCGATGTTCATGCTGGCCGAGTACGTCAACATGGTCACCGTCTCGGCGGTCGCCTCCACGCTGTTCCTGGGCGGCTGGCGCGCCCCGTGGCCGGTCTCGACCTTCTGGGAGGGCGCGAACCACGGCTGGTGGCCGATGCTGTGGATCGTGCTGAAGATCCAGCTGCTGCTGTTCTTCTTCATCTGGCTGCGCGGCACCCTGCCCCGGCTGCGCTACGACCAGTTCATGAAGCTGGGCTGGAAGGTGCTCATCCCGGTCTCGCTGGTCTGGCTGGTGATGGTCGCCACGGTGCGGGCGCTGCGCAACGAGGGCTACGACTTCGCCAACGTGGTGCTGTACGTGGGCGCGCCGCTGGGAGCGGTGCTGCTGGTCGCGCTGGTGGTCGACCTGCTGCGCAAGAAGCCCGGGCCGGAGCCGGAGCGGGCCCCCGCGTTCGACCCGATGGCCGGGGGCTACCCCGTCCCGCCGCTGCCCGGGCAGGAACTGCCGCCCGTCCCGCGCCGCCGCCGCCGGACCCCGCAACTCCAGGACGCCCTCAACGGGGCCGACCATTCCGAAGGGAGCTGATCCGAGATGCCTGACGAGTCGTCAGAGAAGTCGGTCCTCGGGCCGGCCGCCGGCTTCGGCGTGACCTTCAAGGCCATGTTCAAGAAGCGGCTCACCGAGCAGTACCCGGAGTACAAGAAGCCCACCGCTCCGCGCTTCCACGGCCGCCACCAGCTGAACCGGCACCCGGACGGCCTGGAGAAGTGCGTCGGCTGCGAGCTGTGCGCCTGGGCCTGTCCGGCCGACGCGATCTACGTCGAGGGCGCCGACAACCGGGACGAGGAGCGCTACTCGCCCGGCGAGCGGTACGGCGCGGTCTACCAGATCAACTACGCCCGCTGCATCCTGTGCGGGCTGTGCGTCGAGGCCTGCCCGACCCGGGCGCTGACCATGACCAACGAGTACGAGCTCGCGGACTCCTCCCGGCAGGACCTGATCTTCACCAAGGAGCAGCTGCTGGTCGGGTTGACCGAGGGCATGGTCGACTCGCCGCACTCGATCTTCCCGGGTGCCGACGAGGGCGCGTACTACCGGGGCGAGATCTCCGGCGCCGCGCCCGGCACCGTCCAGCAGGAGCGGCACGACCGCGAGAAGGAGGAGCAGGCATGACCTCCACCGGCGAGGCCGTGCAGTTCTGGGTGCTGGCCGTGATCGCGGTCGGCGGCGCGCTCGGCATGCTGCTGATGAAGAAGGCCGTCCACTCGGCGCTCTGCCTGGCGGCCACCATGCTCTCGCTGGCGGTCTGCTACCTGGCCCAGGGCGCGGTGTTCCTGGGCGTGGTGCAGGTCGTCGTCTACACCGGCGCGATCATGATGCTGTTCCTGTTCGTGGTGATGCTGGTCGGCGTCTCGGCGGCGGACTCGCTGAAGGAGCAGCTGAAGGGCCAGCGGATCGCCGCGGTGCTCTGCGGCCTGGGCTTCGGCGTGCTGCTGGTCGCGGGCCTGGCCAACGCGCACCTGCGCGACTTCACCGGCCTGGCCGGCGCGAACGCCGAGGGCAACGTGCAGGGCCTGGCCCGGCTGATCTTCACCAAGTACGTGTGGGCCTTCGAGGTGACCGGCGCGCTGCTGATCACCGCGGCGGTCGGCGCGATGGTGCTGACCCACCGCGAGAAGGTCAAGGCGCCGCCGACCCAGCGCGAGCTGGCCGCCCGGCGGGTCAGGGACAACATCCAGGTGCCGCCGCTGCCCGCCCCCGGCGTGTACGCCCGGCACAACGCGGTGGACGTCCCGGCGCTGCTGCCGGACGGCACGGTCGCCGAGGACTCGGTGATGGGCACCCTGCGCGAGCGCGGCCAGGTCCGCGACGTCAGCCGGGAGATGCTCGACCGGATGGCCGAGCTGGAGGAGACCACGGCCGACTGGCTGGGCCGCCCGTCCTCGGCCCGTCCGCGGGTGACCGGCCCCCGCCAGGCGCTGGAGACCGTGCCGACCCCGACCAAGGAGGAGGCCGAGTGAACCCGGTCAACTACCTGTACCTCGCCGCGCTGCTGTTCACCATCGGCGCCTCCGGCGTGCTGGTGCGGCGCAACGCGATCGTGCTGTTCATGTGCGTGGAGCTGATGCTGAACGCCTCGAACCTGGCGCTGGTCACCTTCTCCCGGCTGCACGGCAACCTGGACGGCCAGATCATCGCGTTCTTCACCATGGTGGTCGCGGCGGCCGAGGTCGTGGTCGGCCTCGCCATCATCGTCTCCATCTTCCGGACCAGGCACTCCGCTTCGGTCGACGACAGCAACCTGATGAAGCTGTAGGCGGAGGGCCCTTCAGTGAACTCTCTCATTCCGCTGCTGGTCGCGGCGCCGCTGGCCGGCGCCGCCCTGCTCCTGCTCGGCGGACGGGCCCTGGACCGGTTCGGGCACTGGATCGCGACCGCCCTGGCGGCGCTCTCCTTCGCCTTCGGCCTGGCCCTGTTCGCGGACATGCTCGGCCGGGACGCCGAGCACCGCGCCGTCACCGAGCGGCTGTTCAGCTGGATCCCGGTGAACGGCTTCCAGGCCGACGTCTCCTTCCAGCTCGACCAGCTCTCGGTCACCTTCGTCCTGCTGATCACCGGCGTCGGCACGCTGATCCACCTGTACTCGGTGGGCTACATGGCCGAGGACGAGCGGCGCCGCCGCTTCTTCGCCTACCTGAACCTGTTCCTGGCCGCCATGCTGGTGCTGGTCCTGGCCGACAACTACCTGCTGCTGTACGTCGGCTGGGAGGGCGTCGGCCTGGCGTCCTACCTGCTGATCGGCTTCTGGCAGCACAAGCCGAGCGCCGCGACGGCCGCCAAGAAGGCGTTCGTCGTCAACCGGGTCGGCGACATGGGCCTGTCCATCGCGATCATGCTGATGTTCGTCGAGTTCGGCTCCTTCGCCTTCCAGCCGGTGTTCGCCACCACGGGCGACGCGAGCGAGGGCAAGCTCACCGCGATCGGCCTGATGCTGCTGCTCGCCGCCTGCGGCAAGTCCGCGCAGGTGCCGCTGCAGTCCTGGCTGGGCGACGCGATGGAGGGCCCGACCCCGGTCTCGGCCCTCATCCACGCGGCCACCATGGTCACCGCGGGCGTCTACCTGATCGTCCGCTCCGGCGCGATCTTCAACCTGGCGCCGGACGCGCAGACCGCCGTGGTGGTGGTCGGTGCGGTGACGCTGCTGTTCGGTGCGGTCGTCGGTTGCGCCAAGGACGACATCAAGAAGGCGCTGGCCGGGTCGACCATGTCGCAGATCGGCTACATGATCATGGCGGCGGGCCTGGGCCCGATCGGCTACGCCTTCGCGATCATGCACCTGGTCACCCACGGCTTCTTCAAGGCCGGGATGTTCCTCGGCGCCGGGTCGGTCATGCACGGCATGAACGACGAGGTGAACATGCGGCACTACGGCGGCCTGCGGAAGTACATGCCGGTCACCTTCGCCACCTTCGGCCTCGGCTACCTGGCGATCATCGGCTTCCCGGGCCTGTCCGGCTTCTTCTCCAAGGACAAGATCATCGAGGCGGCGTTCGCCAAGGGCGGCACCGAGGGCTGGATCCTCGGCCTGTGCGCCCTGACCGGCGCCGCGGTCACCGCGTTCTACATGACCCGGGTGATGGTGCTGACCTTCTTCGGCGAGAAGCGCTGGCAGCCGGACGCGGAGAGCGGCGAGCCGCCGCACCCGCACGAGTCCCCGAAGTCGATGACCGTCCCGATGGTCGTGCTGGCCTTCGGCTCGGTCTTCGCCGGCGGCCTGTTCGTCTACGGCGACTCCTTCCTGCACTGGCTGGAGCCGGTCACCGGCCACGCCGAGGGCGACTCCCCGCTGAGCCCGTGGACCGTCACCGGCCTCGCCACCGTCTGCATGCTGGCGGGCGCCGCCCTGGCCTGGCAGATGTACGGGCGCGGGCCCGTCCCGGTCAAGCCGCCGGTCGGCTCGCCGCTCACCCGGGCCGCCCGCCGCGACCTGCTCCAGGACGACTTCAACCACGCCGTCCTGGTCCGGCCCGGCACCGCGCTGGCCGCCACCCTGGTCTGGTTCGACAGCCGGGGCCTGGACGGCTTCGTCAACGGCCTGGCCGCCGCGATCGGCGGGGTCTCCGGCCGACTGCGCCGGATCCAGACCGGCTACGTCCGCACGTACGCGCTCTCCATGTTCGGCGGCACGCTGGTGCTGGTCGCCTCCACTCTCCTGATGAGGTCGGTCTGATGAGCTACCTCCTCTCCGCCACCTGTGCCGTCCCGGCCGCCGGAGCGGTGCTCACCGCCGCCCTCCCGGCCGGGACCAGCGCGGCCCGGCGGCGCACCACCAAGACCGTCGCGCTGGCGGTCTCGGCCGTCACCCTCGGCCTGGCCGCCGCGGTCGCGGCCTCCTTCGAACCCGGCGGCCCCCGCTACCAGCTGACCGAGTCGTACAGCTGGATCCGCTCGTTCGGGATCAGCTTCTCGCTCGGCGCGGACGGCATCGGCACCGCCCTGGTGCTGCTGACCGCCGTGCTGGTGCCGCTGGTGATGCTGGCCGGCTGGCACGACGCCACGGGACCCGTCGGCGGCTCCGCCGCGGGCGCCGCCCCCGAGGGCTCGTTCGAGTCCAAGCGCCGCACCCAGGCGTTCTTCGCGCTGATCCTGGCCGTCGAGGCGATGGTGCTGGTGTCCTTCCTGGCCACCGACGTCTTCGTGTTCTACGTGTTCTTCGAAGCCATGCTGATCCCGATGTACTTCCTGATCGGCGGCTTCGGCGACCGGGCCGGCGGCCCGGACTCCGACCGGCAGCGCTCCTACGCGGCCGTCAAGTTCCTGCTGTACAACCTGCTCGGCGGCCTGGTCATGCTGGCCGCCGTGATCGGCCTGTACGTGGTGGCCGGCGACCAGGGGCACGCGACGTTCAGCCTCACCGCGCTGACCGACGCGATCTCCTCCGGGCAGCTGGTGATCGAACCGAACGCGCAGCGGGCGCTGTTCCTCGGCTTCTTCTTCGCCTTCGCGGTGAAGGCCCCGCTGTGGCCGCTGCACACCTGGCTGCCGAACGCGATGGGTGAGTCCACCGCCGGGACGGCCGTGCTGATCACCGCGGTGGTCGACAAGGTCGGCACCTTCGCGATGCTGCGCTTCTGCCTCGGCCTGTTCCCGGACGCGTCCAGGACCTTCGCCCCGGTGATCATGGTGCTGGCGCTGGTCGGCATCGTCTACGGCGCGCTGGTCGCGATCGGCCAGAAGGACATCAAGCGGCTGGTCGCCTACGCGTCCATCTCGCACTTCGGGTTCATCATCCTGGGCATCTTCGCGATGACCAGCCAGGGCCAGTCCGGCGCCACGCTCTACATGGTCAACCACGGCATCTCCACCGCCGCGTGGATGCTGGTGGCGGGCTTCCTGATCTCCCGCCGCGGCTCCCGCCTGATCGCCGACTACGGCGGCGTGCAGAAGGTCGCCCCGGTGCTGGCCGGCACCTTCCTGATCGGCGGCCTGGCCACCCTGTCGCTGCCCGGCCTGGCCCCGTTCGTCAGCGAGTTCCTGGTCCTGGTTGGCACCTTCAGCCGCTACCCGGCGCTCGGCGTCGTCGCGACCTTCGGCATCGTGCTGGCGGCGCTGTACGCCCTGCTGCTGTACCAGCGCACCATGACCGGCCCGGTGAAGGCCGGCGTCGAGCGGGTCGAGGACCTCAAGGTCCGCGAACTCGCGGTCGTCGCCCCGCTGGTGGCGCTGACCCTGCTGCTCGGCGTCTACCCGAAGCCGCTCACCGACCTGGTCAACCCGGCCGTCGACGACACCCTCAGCCAGGTGCACCGCACCGACCCCGCGCCGGCCCACCCGGTCGCCGCCACCAACGGAGGTGAGCAGAAGTGATCTCCACCCACGCGCTGGCCGCCGCCGGCGGCAACAGTCCGAGCATCCCCGCCCCGCACGTCGAGTACGGGCAGCTCTCGCCGATGCTGGTGGTGTTCGGCGCCGCGCTGCTCGGCGTCCTGGTCGAGGCGTTCCTGCCCCGCCGGGCCCGCGCCTCCGCCCAGCTGGGCGTGTCGCTGCTCGGCCTGGGCGGCGCCTTCGCCGCCGTGGTGGTGCTGGCCGCCCAGGGCCACGCCACCACCAGGTCCGGCCTGCTGGCGATGGGCGCGGTCGCCATCGACGGCCCCGCGCTGTTCCTGCAGGGCGTGATCCTGCTCACCTCGGTGCTGGCGGTGCTGACCTACGCCGAGGGCCGGCTGGAGCCGCGGATCAACGGCCACCGGATCGACGCGTTCGCCGCCCAGGCCGCCGCCGTCCCCGGCGGCGAGCAGGAGCGCGAGGCCACCCGGGAGGGCCTGCGCACCACCGAGATCTACCCGCTGACGCTGTTCGCGGTCGGCGGCATGCTGCTCTTCCCGGCCGCGAACGACCTGCTGACCATGTTCGTGGCGCTGGAGGTGCTCTCCCTCCCGCTGTACCTGATGTGCGCGATCGCCCGCCGGCGCCGCCTGCTCTCCCAGGAGGCGGCCGTCAAGTACTTCCTGCTCGGCGCGTTCGCCTCGGCGTTCTTCCTGTTCGGCACCGCGCTGGTCTACGGCTACGCGGGCTCGGTCCAGCTCGGCGAGATCGCCGACGTGGTCTCCGGCGTGGCACCCGTCACCCCGGCGCTCGCCGTCACCACCCAGAACGACGCGCTGCTGCTGATCGGCCTGGCCATGCTCGCCGTCGGCCTGCTCTTCAAGGTCGGCGCGGTCCCGTTCCACACCTGGACGCCGGACGTCTACCAGGGCGCCCCGACGCCCGTCACCGGCTTCATGGCCGCCGCGACCAAGACCGCCGCGTTCGGCGCCTTCCTGCGGCTGTTCTACGTCGCCTTCCCCGGCCTGCGCTGGGACTGGCGGCCGGTGATGTGGGGCGTGGCGATCCTCACCATGGTGGTCGGCGCGATCCTCGCCGTCACCCAGCAGGACGTGAAGCGGCTGCTCGCCTACTCGTCGGTGGCGCACGCCGGGTTCATCCTGACCGGCCTGATCGCCACCGACCGGCGCGGCGTCGCCGCGGTGCTGTTCTACCTGCTGGCCTACTCCTTCGTGACGCTCGGCGCGTTCGCCGTGGTCACCCTGGTGCGGGACTCCAAGGGCGAGGCCACCCACCTGTCCAACTGGGCCGGTCTGGGCCGCCGTTCGCCGCTGCTGGCGGCGGTGTTCGCGCTGTTCCTGCTGGCCTTCGCGGGCATCCCGCTGACCTCCGGCTTCACCGGCAAGTTCGCGGTCTTCGAGGCGGCGGCGCAGGGCGGGGCCACCCCGCTGGTCATCGTCGGCGTGCTCTCCTCGGCGGTCGCCGCGTTCTTCTACATCCGGGTCATCGTGCTGATGTTCTTCTCCGACCCGCAGCCCTCCGGCCCCGCGGTCGCCGTGCCCAGCCCGCTCACCGCCACCGCCATCGGCGTCGGCGTGCTGGTCACCCTCGGCCTCGGCCTGCTCCCGCAGTACTTCCTCGACCTGGCCTCCAAGGCCTCGCTGTTCGCCCGCTGACCGGCCCGAACCGGCCCCCCGGCCCCCGCCCGCGCCGGGCGGGGGCCGGACCCGTGCGACGGCGCGAACCGGAACGTCCACGGCCCACCTCCCGCCACCAGGGAAGTCGGGACCATGCCCGTGCAGTGATCCACTCCGGACCGGATACGCTGCCTTGTATGTGCATCGGCGGCGCTGAGGGACCGGCCCGCTGGATCGACCAGGGACAGGAGTGGTCAGCGTGACCGTCGTGGGGCCCTTCGGGCTGAGCGTGCAGGACCGCGATCTGACCCGCGACGTCCAGGCCGGGATGGAGGCCGTGGAGGCCGCCCTGATCGAGGCAGTCAAGAGCGACGTGCCCTTCATCACGGTGACCGCCAGCCACCTCATCGAGGCCGGGGGGAAGCGGTTCAGGCCGCTGCTGGTGATGCTCGCCGCCCAGTTCGGCGACCCGGCCGCACCCGGCGTGGTGCCCTCCGCGGTGGTGGTCGAACTGACCCACCTCGCGACGCTCTACCACGACGACGTGATGGACGAGGCGCCCGTGCGCCGGGGCGCCCCCAGCGCCAACAGCCGCTGGGACAACTCGGTGGCCATCCTCACCGGCGACTTCCTGTTCTCCCGCGCCTCGCAGGTGCTCTCCGACCTCGGCACCGAGGCCGTCCGGATCCAGTCCGACGCCTTCGAGCGCCTGGTCACCGGCCAGATCCTGGAGACCGCGGGCCCGCGCCCCGAGGACGACCCGCTGCGCCACTACCTCGACGTCATCTCCGGCAAGACCGGCTCGCTGATCGCCGTCGCCTGCCGCTTCGGCTCGCTGATGGCCGGCGCCGAACGCTGGATCGTCGACCTGCTCACCCAGTACGGCGAGCGGATCGGCACCGCCTTCCAACTCGCCGACGACGTCCTCGACATCGCCAGCGACGGCCACGAGTCCGGCAAGACCCCCGGCACCGACCTGCGCGAGGGCGTCCCCACCCTGCCGGTGCTGATGCTCCGCCAGAGCCCCGTCGACCCGGACGACCCCGAGGACGTCCGGCTGCGCGAACTCCTCGACACCGACCTCGCCGCCGACGACGCCGCCCACGCCGAGGCCCTCCGCCTGCTGCGCCGCCACCCGGCGCTGGAACGCGCCCGCCGCGAGACGCTGCGCTACGCCGAGGAGGCCCGCGCCCTGCTCGACACCCTGCCCGACTGCCCCGCCAAGGCCGCCCTCCAGGAGCTCTGCGACACCGTCGCCATCCGCACGATGTGACGCCCCCGCCGCGCGCGCTAGGGTCGGTGCCATGTTGCGCGTGGTGATCGCCGAGGACTCCGTACTGCTCCGCGAGGGGCTGACACGGCTGCTGACGGATCGTGGGATGGAGGTCGTGGCGGGGGTCGGGGACGGCGAGGCGCTGCTCCGGACGATCGGGGAACTGCACGGGGCGGGCGCCCTGCCGGACGTCGTGGTGGCGGACGTCCGGATGCCCCCGACGCACACCGACGAGGGCGTCCGGGCCTGCGTGGAACTGCGCAAGCGGCACCCCGGCCTGGGGGTGCTGGTGCTCTCCCAGCACGTCGAGGAGCAGTACGCCAGCGAGCTGCTGGCCGGCTCCACCCGGGGCGTCGGCTACCTGCTGAAGGACCGGGTCGCCGAGGTCCGCGAGTTCGTCGACGCGGTGGCCCGGGTCGCCGAGGGCGGCACCGCGCTCGACCCCGAGGTGGTGCAGCAGCTGCTCAGCCGCAGCCGCCAGGTCGACACCCTGGCCGGCCTCACCCCGCGCGAGCGCGAGGTGCTCGGCCTGATGGCGGAGGGCCGCACCAACGCGGCGATCGCCAAGCAGCTGGTGGTCTCCGACGGCGCCGTCGAGAAGCACGTGTCGAACATCTTCCAGAAACTCGGTCTGGGCCAGAGCCAGGAGGACCACCGCCGGGTCCTCGCCGTCCTCGCCTACCTGGAGTCCTGACCCCCCGCTGACCCGCCGGAACCGTCTGCGCGAGTTCCCCTCCCGCCGTGCCCCGCCCGCTTAGGATGCCCTCTGGTGCTCCAGGCGGACGGGGCACACCGCTTCACGCCCGCCCTCCGGCCCGCCGGGGCGGGCGCGCCGTTCACCGGGCCGCGCCGGGCGGGGGACCGTCGGCGCGTCGTCGCACACCACCCGCGCACAACCGAACATCCACTCCCACACTGCACATTGACTCGTCGTCGGGTTCAGGCGGAAGGAGTATCGAAGGTGCACGAGCCCAGCCTGCCGTACGTCACTGGCACCGGCACCCGCCCGAGCCCCCGAAGACCGTGTCGCGGGGCCGTGGGTTCGGTCCGCGGCCCCTCCTCCGTCCCCGGTGTGGAGGGACGTCCATTTTCCCGGCCTGAAGGCCGTAGCCTCCTGGGAGAACAAAGGTGACCAGTCAGGTCGATCAGTCAGAAGCAGTGGACGGCTCGGACGGCCCCGGCCGTCCCGAGGGCTCCGCGCCGGTGGCGGGCGGGCGGTCCGCCAAGCCGATCCGGCGGCTGGACCGGGTGATCATCCGGTTCGCGGGTGACTCGGGTGACGGGATGCAGCTCACGGGTGACCGGTTCACCTCGGAGACGGCCGCGTTCGGCAACGACCTGTCCACGCTGCCGAACTTCCCGGCCGAGATCCGGGCGCCCGCGGGGACGCTGCCGGGTGTGTCCTCGTTCCAGCTGCACTTCGCCGACCACGACATCCTCACTCCCGGGGACGCCCCGGACGTGCTGGTGGCGATGAACCCCGCCGCGTTGAAGGCCAACCTGCCCGACCTGCCCGCCGGCGCGGAGGTGATCGTCGACACCGACGAGTTCACCACACGCGCCCTGGCCAAGGTCGGCTACAGCGCCTCGCCGCTGGAGGACGGCTCGCTGGAGGCCTTCCGCCTGCACCCGGTGCCGCTGACCACGCTGACCCTGGAGGCCCTCAAGGACAGCGGCCTGGCCCGCAAGGACGCCGAACGGGCCAAGAACATGTTCGCGCTGGGCCTGCTGTCGTGGATGTACCACCGCCCCACCCACGGCACCGAGCTGTTCCTGCGGGCCAAGTTCGCCAAGAAGCCCGACATCGCCGAGGCCAACGTGGCCGCGTTCCGCGCGGGCTGGAACTTCGGCGAGACCACCGAGGACTTCGCCGTCTCCTACGAGGTGCCGCCCGCGAAGCTGCCCCCCGGCACCTACCGCAACATCTCCGGCAACCTCGCCCTGTCCTACGGCCTGGTCGCCGCCGGACAGCGCTCGGGCCTGCCGGTGTTCCTCGGCTCCTACCCCATCACCCCGGCCTCGGACATCCTGCACGAACTGGCCCGCCACAAGAACTTCGGCGTGCGCACCTTCCAGGCCGAGGACGAGATCGCCGGGATCGGCGCGGCGCTGGGCGCGGCGTTCGGCGGGGCGCTGGGGGTGACGACGACCTCGGGTCCGGGGGTGGCGTTGAAGTCGGAGACGATCGGGTTGGCGGTGTCGATGGAGTTGCCGCTGGTGGTGGTGGACATCCAGCGCGG
>NZ_JBVHEH010000016.1:176550-227227 GCF_055562955.1 Kitasatospora sp. NPDC015121 | reverse complement strand
GCGGGGGCGCTGCGCGGGGGTGGCGCGCCGGCGGCGGGGGCGGACGGCCGGTATTTGGGCGGACACTTCGACGGGCCCGGGGGGCCGGGGGGCGGGGGGGGGGGGCGGCCGGGCGCCCCCCCCCCGACCGAGGGTCAACGCGCCTTGCGGCGCGAACCGGGGCGGCGTTCGCTCGGCCGGTAGACCGGCTCGCCCGCCGCGGTGGCGGCGTCCCGGCGGGTGGCCCCGAAGTCGGCCAGCGCCTGGGCGAGCGCGGACGCGGACGGGGCCGGGGCCATCACGTCCACCCGCAGGCCGTGCTCCTCCGCCGTCTTGGCGGTGGCCGGGCCGATGCAGGCGATGACGGTCACGTTGTGCGGCTTGCCGGCGATGCCGACCAGGTTGCGGACGGTCGAGGACGAGGTGAACAGCACCGCGTCGAAGCCGCCGCCCTTGATCGCCTCCCGGGTCTCGGCCGGCGGCGGCGAGGCGCGCACCGTGCGGTACGCGGTCACGTCGTCGACCTCCCAGCCGAGCTCGACCAGGCCGGCCACCAGGGTCTCGGTGGCGATGTCGGCGCGCGGCAGCAGCACCCGGTCGATCGGGTCGAACACCGGGTCGTACGGCGGCCAGTCCTCCAGCAGGCCGGCCGCGGACTGCTCGCCGGAGGGCACCAGGTCGGGCTTGACGCCGAAGTCGACCAGCGCCTGCGCGGTGGTCTCGCCGACCGCCGCGACCTTGATGCCGGCGAACGCCCGGGCGTCCAGGCCGTACTCCTCGAACTTCTCCCGGACGGCCTTGACGGCGTTCACCGAGGTGAAGGCGATCCACTCGTAGCGGCCGGTGACCAGGCCCTTGATCGCCCGCTCCATCTGCTGCGGGGTGCGCGGCGGCTCGACCGCGATGGTCGGCACCTCCTGCGGCACCGCGCCGTACGAGCGGAGCTGCTCGGAGAGGCCGTGGGCCTGCTCCTTGGTGCGCGGGACGAGCACGTTCCAGCCGAACAGCGGCTTAGTCTCGAACCACGAGTGCGAGGCCCGGTGGGCGACCTGCTCGCCCACCACGGCTATCACCGAGGTCGCCGGGTCCACCGGGGCGGAGACCGGCGAGGGCAGCACCCGGGCGGCCTTCAGGTCGGCGGCGATGGCGGCCAGCGTGGAGGTGAAGGTGCGCTGCCGGGTGGTGGTGCCGGAGAGCGTCGCGGAGAGCGCCGCGTCGGGCTTGCGGCCGTGCGCCACCAGCGAGTTGGCGGTCGCGGGCAGCTGGCCCAGGGTGGTCCGCACCACCAGGGTGGTCTCCGGCGCGCCGAGGTCGACGACCTGGCCGGCCAGCAGCGCCTCGGCGTCCACGAAGCGGACGTCGGCGCCCTGGCCGCCGCGCAGCGGGACGCCCGCGTAGGCGGGCACGCCCACCGACTGGGCGACGCCGGGGACGACCTCGAACGGCACGCCGGCCTTGGCGCAGCGCAGCATCTCCTGGGCGGCGCAGCCGTCCAGGCCGGGGTCGCCGTCGACGGTGCGGACCAGGTGGCGGCCGGCCTTGACGGCGTCGGCGGCCAGGTCGGCGAGCTCCTTGCCGGCGTCGGCCGGGTCGATGACCTGGACGCCGCTGGGACAGTGGGTGCGGACGGCGGCGGCGGTCAGCGGGTCGGCGATCAGCACGTCGGCGGTGCCGAGCACGTCGACGGCGCGCAGGGTGAGCAGCCCGGGGTCGCCGGGGCCGGCGCCGAGGAAGGTGCAGCGCCCTGCGGGCGGGTGGAATCCGGCGGCGGTCATCGGGCGCGCTCCCCCATCAGGTCGGCCGCTCCGGTGTCGAGCAGCCGGGCGGCCAGGGCGCGGCCCAGGGCCGCGGCCTGCTCCTCGGCGGTCTCGTCGGGGACGAGCGGGCCGTTGGCGGACATCTTGAGCAGTTCGGTGCCGTCGGTGCTGCCGACCACGCCGTCCAGGCGCAGTTCGGTGCCGGCCCAGGTCGCCAGCGCGGCGACCGGGGCGGAGCAGCCGGCCTCCAGGGTGGCGAGCAGGGCGCGTTCGGCGACCACGGCGGCCCGGGTGGGGCGGTGGTCGAGCCGGGCCAGGACGGCGGCCAGGGTCGGGTCGACGCACTCGACGGCGAGCGCGCCCTGCCCGGGGGCGGGCAGCATCAGCTCGGGGTCGAGGTGCTCGGTGATCTCGGCGGAGCGGCCGAGCCGGTTGAGGCCGGCGGTGGCCAGCACCACGGCGTCGAGCTCGCCGGAGGCGACGTAGTGGATCCGGGTGTCGACGTTGCCGCGGATCGGCACGGTCTCCAGCTCGGCGCCGCGGGCCCGGGCCCAGGCGTTCAGCTGGGCCATCCGGCGCGGAGAGCCGGTGCCGATCCGGACGGTGCGGCCGGCGCTCTTGCCGACCAGCTCGGCCAGGGTCAGGCCGTCGCGGGCGACCAGCGCGTCCCGGACGTCCTCGCGCTCGGGGACGGCGGCCAGCAGCAGCCCGGCGGGGGCGGCGGTGGGCAGGTCCTTGAGCGAGTGGACGGCCAGGTCGATCCGGCCCTCCAGCAGGGCGTCGCGCAGGGCGGAGACGAACACCCCGGTGCCGCCGATCTGGGCCAGCGACTCGCGGGAGACGTCCCCGTACGTGGTGATCTCGACCAGCTCCACCCGGCGGCCGGTGATCTCGGCCACCGCCTCGGCGACCATGCCCGACTGGGCCATGGCGAGGGCGCTGCGGCGGGTGCCGAGGCGCAGCGGCGTCACTGTCTCTGGACCATTCATGAGGTGATCGTCCTGGTCGTGCTGGGGGGCTGACGGGGTGTTCATCTGGTGGCTCCGGCGGGCGGGGCGGTGGCTCCGGCGGGCGGGGCGAGGGCGGCCTGGGCGGCGGGGACGCCGCCCGGCGGGATCGAGGATCCCGCCTGGGCGCCGATCGGGGTGCCGGAGACAGCGTGCACCGCCGCGGGGTCCAAGTCGAACAGTTCGCGCAGGGCCTCCGCGTAGGAGGCTCCGCCGGGTTCGGCGGCGAGCTGCTTGACCTTGACGGTCGGGGCGTGCAGCAGTTTGTCGACCACCCGGCGGACGGTCTGCGAGATCTCGGCGCTGGAGCGCTCGTCGAGGTCCGGCAGCCGGGCGGTGAGGCGGGCGAGCTCGCTGCTGACCACCTCGGAGGCCATGGCGCGCAGGGCGACCACGGTCGGGGCGATCCGGGCGGCGCGCTGGGCCTGGCCGAAGGCGGTGACCTCGTCCGCGACGATGGTGGCGACGGCGTCCACGTCGCCGGCGCCGGGGGTGGCGGCGTGCGCGTGCGAGAGGCTCTCCAGGTCGACCAGCAGGGCGCCGTCGAGGGCGTGCACGGCGTGGTCGACGTCCCGGGGCATGGCCAGGTCGAGGAAGGCCAGCGGGGAGGCGGCGGTCCGGGCGGCGAGCGCGGCGGCGACCTCGGGGGCGTCGATCACGGTGCCGGCCGCGCCGGTGCAGGAGATCACCAGGTCGACGTCGGCGAGCGCCTGCGGGACCTTCGCGAAGTCCAGGACGCGGGCGGCGCCGCCGAGGATCTCCACCAGCCGCTCGGCCCGGGCCCCGGTGCGGTTGGCGACCAGCAGGTCGGTGACGCCCGCGCGGACCAGGGTGGCGGCGGCCAGCGAGCTCATCGAGCCCGCGCCGACCACCAGGGCGCGCTTGCCGGCGACCGGGCCGGCGCCGGCCGCGACCTGCTCCAGGCCGAAGGTGACCAGCGACTGGCCCGCCCGGTCGATGCCGGTCTCGCTGTGCGCGCGCTTGCCGACCCGCAGCGCCTGCTGGAACAGCTCGTTCAGGCCGCGGCCCGCGGTGTGCTCCTCCTGGGCCTTGGCGAGCGCGTCGCGCAGCTGGCCGAGGATCTGGCCCTCGCCGACGACCATCGAGTCCAGGCCGCAGGCCACCGAGAACAGGTGGTGGACGGCGCGGTCCTCGTAGTGCACGTACAGGTGGGGGGTGAGCTCGTCCAGGTCGACGCCGCTGTGCCCGGCGAGCAGCTGGGACAGCTCGGCGACGCCCGCGTGGAACTTGTCGACGTCGGCGTACAGCTCGATCCGGTTGCAGGTGTTGACCAGCGCGGCCTCGCCGACGGTCGCCGAGGCGGCGGCGTCGTGCAGCAGCCGGGTCGGGGTCTGGCCGGTGAGCGCGGCGCGTTCCAGCACGCCGACGGGCGCGGTCCGGTGGCTCAGACCGACTACCAGAAGACTCATGCCCCCACCTCGTCGTGACGGATGTTCGTGCTCACGCCGGCATCACCGCGGACAGGTCGTCGTCCGGACCGCCCTTGGCGGCGGGCGCGGCCTTCGCCTGCTCGGCCTTGCCGCCGGCGGCGGCCCGGCGCAGCTTCGCGGCGGCGGCGCGGACCGGGCCGGGGGCGCGGTCGAGCACCGAGTCGCCGGCGGCCGGTTCGTCGCCGGCCTTGCGCTGCTCGTGGAAGGCGAGGATCTGCAGCTCTATCGACAGGTCGACCTTGCGCACGTCCACGCCGTCCGGGACGGTCAGCACGGTCGGGGCGAAGTTCAGGATGCTGGTCACGCCGGCCTCCACCAGCCGGTCGCAGACCTGCTGGGCGGCGCCGGGCGGGGTGGTGATCACGCCGATCGAGACGTGCTGGGTGGCGACGATCTCCTCCAGCTCGTCCATGTGCCGCACGGGCAGGCCCGCGGCGGTGCTGCCGACCACGTGGGGGTCGGCGTCCAGCAGCGCGGCTACCCGGAACCCGCGGGAGGCGAAACCGCCGTAGTTGGCGAGGGCGTGGCCCAGGTTGCCGATGCCGACGATGACGACCGGCCAGTCCTGGGTGAGGCCCAGCTCGCGGGAGATCTGGTAGACGAGGTACTCCACGTCGTAGCCGACGCCCCGGGTGCCGTAGGAGCCCAGGTAGGAGAAGTCCTTGCGGAGTTTCGCGGAGTTCACCCCGGCGGCGGCGGCCAGCTCCTCGGAGGAGACGGTCGGGACCGAGCGCTCGGAGAGGGCGGTCAGCGCCCGCAGGTAGAGCGGGAGGCGGGCCACGGTCGCCTCCGGGATGCCCCGCGCACGCGAGGACCTGCGCGCGGCGCCCGGGTCGGGCGTCTGCGAACTGCTGGGTGAGGGTCGGCCGATTGCCACGTTGCTCCTGTGGGTGAAGCTGGGCTTGGACCGCCAGGCTATGCGTTTGTGAACGTGTGCACAAAGATGGTGTCCGATTTGTCCCCGAACAGTGACACGCATCACTCGTAACCCGCCGAACCGATCAGCGCCCGCGGGCCCTCCACCCCGGCCGGCCACGGCCCGAGCGGCGCCACCCGGCGCCGCAGCGGCGCCCCGCCCCCGGCCCGGGACGCCCGCGACGGGCCCAGCCGGGGCCACGGCACCGCCGGCTGCTCCGGCGCCCGCTCCTCCGGGCAGCCGCCGGTCCGGCGGCAGTGCCGCAGCAGCTCCACCGTCGCCCGGGCGTCCCCCAGCGCGGTGTGCGCCGGGAACCAGCCGAGGCCGGCCGCGTCCACGCACGCCGACAGCCCGTACCCGCCCGCCTCCGGCAGCTGCCGGCGGGCCATCCGCATCGTGCACAGCAGCGGCACCGGCGGCAGCGCCACCCCGATCCGGGCGAACTCGCGCTCCAGGAACGCCCGGTCGCACGTCACGTGGTGGCCCACCAGCACCCGGCCGGCCAGCAGCTCCAGCAGCCTCGGCGCGATCTGCCGGAACCTGGGCGCCCCGAGCACGTCGCCCTGGGCTATCCCGTGCACGTGCGTCGGCCCGACCGGGCCGCACGGGTCCACCAGCGTGGCGAACTCCCGCTCGGCCCGCAGCCCGGCGTCCAACTGCACCACGGCGACCTCGACCACCCGGTGGCGCCAGGGGCTGCGACCGGTGGCCTCGACGTCGACGACGGCGTAGCCGTTCATCGCGCCCTCCTCTTGCACGGCCCCCGGCGGACACGGAAACCGTTCGATCGTAAGCCGAGGGGCGGGCGAACTCCTAGGGCGATCTTCGTCGGACGTCCACGAAGCAGTGCCGGGGCGGCCCGGCGGGGCCGGGCCGGTCAGGCGCCGAGCGCCTTGCGCAGCCGCTTCTCGTCCACCCGCCAGAAGTCGTGCTGGCGCCCGTCGATCAGGGTGACCGGGATCTGCTCGGCGTACTGCTCGTAGAGGGCCGGGTCCCGCAGGATGTCCTTCTCCTCGAAGGACACGCCGAGGTCGGCGGTGACCCTCAGGACGACCGCGCGGGCGTCCTCGCAGAGGTGGCAGCCGGGCTTGCCGATCAGCGTGACGACGGTGTCGGCGGGGTTCTTCTTGGCGCGTCGCAGCAGGTTCACCGGTTCATTGTGCCGCCGCGCGTTCACTGCGGCGGCACTCCTCCGACACGGGGTCGGGCGGCCGCGCTGACTATGCTCGTCGCATGGCCGCGCTGCGAAGGCTCACCCAGTCAAGGCGTCCCACCGACGACCGGACCGCCCTGGCGGGCGAGGCCGCGGCCGACGCCGCCAGCGCCCAGCTCCCGCCCGAGGAGCGGGCCGCCCCCGCGGAGCCGGCGGGGGACCACACCCCGGAGCCCGGGGACGTCCGGGCCGCCGCGTTCTTCGACTGCGACAACACGATCCTGCGCGGGGCGGCGATCTTCTACCTGGGCGTCGGGCTGTACCGGCGGCGCTTCTTCTCCCGCCGCGACCTGGCCCGCTTCGCCTGGCAGCAGGCCGCGTTCCGGCTGCGCGGGTCGGAGAACCCGGAGCACATCGCCGACGCCCGGGACAGCGCGCTCGGCCTGGTGGCCGGCAAGCGCACCGCGGACCTGGAGCAGATCTGCGAGGAGATCTTCGAACCGGTGCTGGCCGAGAAGGTCTGGCCGGGCACCCGGGCACTGGTGCAGATGCACCTGGACGCCGGGCAGCGGGTCTGGCTGGTGACGGCCGCGCCGCAGGAGGTGGCCCGGCTGATCGCGCGCCGGCTGGGCATGACCGGCGCGCTCGGCACCGTCGCGGAGACCGCGGACGGCGTCTACACCGGGCGGCTGGTCGGCGGGATGCTGCACGGCCCGGCCAAGGCGGCCGCGGTGCAGGCGCTGGCCCGCCGCGAACAGCTGGACCTGGCGCGCTGCGCGGCGTTCAGCGACT
The DNA here is from genome assembly GCF_055562955.1 of Kitasatospora sp. NPDC015121. Classification (NCBI taxonomy): domain Bacteria; kingdom Bacillati; phylum Actinomycetota; class Actinomycetes; order Kitasatosporales; family Streptomycetaceae; genus Kitasatospora; species Kitasatospora sp. NPDC015121. Next base: position 220,172 of record NZ_JBVHEH010000016.1, on the reverse strand, counting down.
CCGCCAACGACATCCCGATGCTGAGCCTGGTCGGCCACCCGTACGTGATCAACCCGGACGGGGCGCTGCGGCGGCACGCGCGGGCGATGGGCTGGCGGGTGCGGGACTTCCGGACCGGGCGGAAGGCGGCCCGGATCGGCCTCCCGGCGGCGGCCGGGCTCGGCGTGCTGGCCGGGGCGGCCGCGGCGGCGGTCGCAGTGCACCGCCGACAGCGGGCCTGACCGGCGCTCCGGCGGCGGGCCCGGGCGGTGCTCGGACGGGCGCGTCAACGGCGTGGCGGCGGGCGCGTCAACGGCGTGGCGGCGACACGCCCCCGCACGGGTGGTCGTGGCAGGTCGGCGGGGGTGAACCCGTCGGCGCGGACGGATGGTTCGGGACCGTCCGGCGGTGACCGGAACTGATCGTTCGGCGGTCGGCCAAAGTCGTGGGTTGGGGCCGCAGATGGCGGGGAAACCCGGCCAGCGCACCGCTCTTCGGTCACCCGACGTGCACAAGTGGTCACATTGAGCCGGGTGGATGGCGCCAACTTCGGTCACCGGCAGGTGAATATGCGCAAGAAGTGGACCTCATCCGACCACTTCGACCACGCGGTGTAGCTGTCATTGCACAAAGCGTTATTCTCTCCTGGATGCACGCCACCCGAACGTCCCCGTGACGGGTGGTCCGTGCGGCGTGCTCTCCGCACAGGCGGAGGTGATCCGTCCACAGTTCTGCCTCTGGGAGTCCCGTGTACCCACCCGTCCGGAACGACGCGCCAGCCACCTCCCGCCCGTCGACCGCCACTCTGCGCCGCGGTGTGCGCCTGGAACGGCTGTGGGCCGCGATCCGCGAGTTCGAACTGGCCGTCCCGCAGCCCGCGGTGGCCGGCCCGGCGTTCGCCGCGCCCGCGCCCGCCGCCCCCGTGGCGTTCGCCGCGCCGCTGCTGCGCTCGACCGCCACCGGCCCGACCGCCGCCGGCAGCCCGTCCGGCGGCACCGCCCCGGGGGCGCGGACCCGCACGGTGCCCGCCCCCGGCACCCGGGGCCGCTCCCGCAGCGCGCCCGCCGGGCCCGGCTACGACACCGAGCACAACCCGGTGGTGGAACTGGTCGAGCGGGCCCAGAACGGCGAGAGCGAGGCCTTCGGGCGGCTCTACGACCACTACGCCGACACCGTGTACCGGTACATCTACTACCGGGTCGGCAGCCGGGCCACCGCCGAGGACCTGACCAGCGAGACCTTCCTGCGCGCGCTGCGCCGGATCGGCACCTTCACCTGGCAGGGCCGCGACTTCGGCGCCTGGCTGGTGACCATCGCCCGCAACCTGGTGGCCGACCACTTCAAGTCCAGCCGGTTCCGGCTGGAGGTCACCACCGGCGAGATGCTGGACTCCAACGAGTGCGAGCGCAGCCCCGAGGAGTCGGTGCTGGAGTCGCTCTCCAACGCCGCCCTGCTGGACGCGGTGCGCCGGCTCAACCCGCAGCAGCAGGAGTGCGTCACGCTGCGCTTCCTGCAGGGCCTCTCGGTGGCCGAGACGGCCCGGATCATGGGCAAGAACGAGGGCGCCATCAAGACCCTGCAGTACCGGGCGGTGCGCACGCTGGCCCGCCTGCTGCCGCCGGACGCCAGGTGACCCGCCGACCGTGGACGCGATAGCCCGCGGACCGTGGCCGCCGCCCCCGGCGCCCGACGGGCCGTCAACCCGCCCCGGGCGCGGGCACGTCCGGGTGACGGGGCGGTCATCTGCTCTGCTTAATACGCCAGGGGGGTCGTGCGTAACCGACTCCCGACACCGCTCGTTGGCCAGCGTGCAATCCGCCACCGGGCCCGCAGTCAAGTGCGAACTCGAGCTGTCACCCGATGGTGTGGTTTCGGCCTGTCGGGACAACCAACCGGCGGGCCACGGTGTCGAAAACGACGAAGGGAGGTGTGGCCCGTGACGGCAAACGTGCTGGAGCACCGGCGGGCGAAGTCCTTCGCCGAGGCGCTGGAGGCCCACCAGAGTGACCACCGGAGCAGCGGCTCGCACCGGGCCGGCTCCGCCGCCATGACCGAACTCCTCGCCACGGCCGACGCACTCGGCGCGCTGCCCGCGCCCGGGCTGGCGGCCGAGACGCGGACGGTCCAACGCGCCCAGCTGGTGGCCGCGTTCGAGCAGCAGTGGTCCGGCGGCGCGCCCACCGCGGTCCTCCCCGCCGCGCACGGCCGGCGCGCCCGTCGCTCCCGCTGGGGCCGCCGCCTGGCGATCGGCGGCCTGGTCGCCGGCGTCGCGGTCGGCTCGCTGGCCGGAGCCGCCGCCGCGTCCACCAACGCCCTTCCCGGGGACGCCCTGTACGGCATGAAGCGCGGCCTGGAGGGCCTGCGCCTGGACTGGGCGGACAGCGACACCGAGCGCGGCGCCCTGCTGCTCCAGCAGGCCTCCACCCGGCTCGACGAGGCGCAGAGCCTGCTCGGCCGCGCCGACAGCCCCACCGCGCTCAGCCCCGGCACCGTCGACCAGGTCCGCCGCGCGCTCGACGACATGCACGCCGAGGCGCTGCGCGGCCGCGACCTGCTGCGCGCGGTCTACCGCACCGACGGCTCGCTCGCCCCGATGCGCCAGCTCGCCGGCTTCGCCGGGGAGGACCGGCGCTGGACGGCCCTGCAGTCCAAGCTGCCCTCCGGGCTGAGCACCCAGGCCTCCAAGGTCGACCGGCTCTTCGACGACATAAGCGAGGACGTCGCGCCGCTGCGCCTGGGACAGGCCCCGGGCCAGGGCGGCAGCGGCGGCGGCGCGTCCTCCGGGGGCGGCACGGGCGGCGGCGCGGGCGGCGGCGGCACGGGGGGCACGGCGGGCGGCGGGACGGAGCAGCAGCCGCTGCTGCCCGGCGTGCCGGTCACCGGCGGCGTGGTCGGCGGGCACGACCCGGCCACCGCGCCGTCCTCCCGGGCCACCCCGAGCGCGCCCGGCGGCGGCACCTCGGGCGGCCTCGGCGACCTGCTGGGCGGCCTGACCGGCAGCGGCGCCTCGCCCGCCGCGTCCGGCTCCCCGGCCGCCGGGGGCGCCCCCGCGGGTGCCTCCCCGGCCGCCTCCGGCTCCCCGGCGGCCCCGCCGGCGGACGGCGGGCAGGGCATCACCATCCCGCCGCTCATCCCGGGCCTGCTGCCCGGGCTGACGCTGAAGTAGCGGCCGGGCCCGGGTAGCGCCGGGGCGGGCGCCGTCCCGCCCCGGCGCTACCCGAAGACCGACCGCCGCTGCACCAGCAGCTTGTACAGCGTGTGCTGGATGGTCTCGCGCACCTGGTCGGTGAGGTTGAAGACCAGCATCGGGTCCTCCGCCGCGTCCTTCGGGTAGCTGTCGGTGGGGATCGGCTCGCCGAACTGGATGGTCCACTTGGTGGGCAGCGGGATCGCGCCGAGCGGTCCGAGCCAGGGGAAGGTCGGCGTGATCGGCACGTAGGGCAGGCCGAGCAGCCGGGCCAGCGACTTGAAGTTGCCGATCATCGGGTAGGTCTCCTCGGCGCCGACGATCGAGCAGGGCACGATCGGCACGCCGGCCCGCAGCGCGGAGGCGACGAAGCCGCCCCGGCCGAAGCGCTGCAGCTTGTAGCGGTCGGTGAAGGGCTTGCCGATGCCCTTGAAGCCCTCGGGCCAGACGCCGACCACCTCGCCGCGCTCCAGCAGGGTCTGCGCGTCCTCGTTGCAGGCCAGGGTGTGTCCGGCCTTGCGGGCCAGCTCGTTGACGACGGGCAGCACGAAGACCAGGTCGGCGGCGAGCATCCGCAGGTGCCGGTCGGCGTGGTCGTGGACGGCGACCTGGGTCATCAGGGCGTCCAGCGGGATGGTGCCGGAGTGGTTGGCGACGATCAGCACGCCGCCCTCGGCGGGGATGTGCTCGGTGCCGCGGACCTCGATCCGGAAGTACTTCTCGGCGAGCGGGCGGAGCAGGCCGAGGAAGACCTCCTCGGTGAGCTCCCGGTCGAAGCCGAAGTCGTCGACCTCGTAGTCGCCGGTGAGCCGGCGGCGCAGGAAGCCGAGGCCGTTGGCGGCGCGCTGCTCCCAGCCCTTGCCGAGGACCCGGGTGGCGGTGGCGCCGAGCTGTCCGGCGAGGGCGGTGCCGACGCCGTCGGCGATCCGGTCGGCGAGGCCGGGGCGGGCGTCGGGGTCGGGTCCGCTCCAACTGGGGGCGGACTCGATCGGGATGACCTTGGCCGCCGGATCGGCGGACTCCCGGGCGGCTGTCATCGCGGCCTCGTTTCCTGGTTCCGGGTGGGGTGGTTCCGGGTGCCGGAGCGGTCGCCGAGCGCGTCCGCGAGCCGGTCGGTGACGGCGGTCAGCCGCTCGGGCGGCAGCGGCCCGGGCGGGCAGTGCGCGACGAAGTCGGCGAAGGTCTCGGAGGTGGTCCAGCGCGGGGTGTAGCCGAACCGGTCGCGCAGCTGGACGGTGTCCACCACCCGTCCGTGGGTGAGCAGTTGGAGCTGTTCCTGGGAGAACGCCCGGTCGGCGGGGGCGGACAGCCCCCGGGCCAGCCGGGCGACCAGGCCGAGCGCGGGCCGCAGCAGCGGGACGGTGGGGCGGCCGAGCCGGCGGGCGCACTGGGAGAGCAGCAGGACGCCGTCCCCGGCGACGTTGTAGGTGCCGGTGGGGGCGGCCAGCGCGGCCAGCCGGAGCACCTCCTGGGCGTCGTCCTCGTGGACGAACTGCAGCCGGGGGTCGTGGCCGAAGGCGGTGGGCAGCAGCGGCAGGCGGAAGTACGCGGCGAGCGGGGTGTCGCCGTCCGGGCCGAGGATGTTGGCGAAGCGCAGCACGGTGACGGCGACGTCGGGGCGGCGGCGGGCGAAGCCGCGGACGTAGCCCTCGACCTCGGCGGCGTCCCGGGCGAAGCCGCCGGGGGGCAGCGCCTTGGGCTGGGTGCCCTCGCCGAACACGGCGGGGTCGCGGGGCGCGGAACCGTAGACGGCGGTGGTCGACTTGACGACCAGGCGGCGCAGTCCGGGGGCCTGCTGGCAGGCGCCGAGCAGCTGCATGCTGCCGATGACGTTGCTCTCCTTCACCGCGGCCCGCCCGCCGTGGCCGAGCGCGGTGACGTTGAGGTGCACGACGGTGTCCACGCCGTGCTCGGCGATCACCCGGGCGATCGCCGGGCGGCGCGGGTCGACCTGGGCGTACCGGACGCCGAACGGCAGCCGGGACGGCGGCGGGGCGGCGTCCACCCCGACCACCCGGTCGACCTCGGGGTGCTCGGAGATCCGCTCGGCGAAGCGCGCGCCCAGCGGGCGCGCCACGCCGGTGACGAGCACGACCTTGCCCACGATGCCCCGACCTCCCTGGATGCCCACCCTGGTGTGCACCGTACCGCGCGGAGGTCACGGGGGCTCGAACGCCACTGCCCGCCCGGGGGATTTCTCCTCCGGGCGGGCAGTGGCACACCGACGGCGCCGGTTCTACCTGCGTCGCTGAACGCGTGTGCGGGGTCGTCCCCCGCAGGAGCGAGGAAGGCGCCGACCGGTGTTACTTCTTGTTGCGACGCTGGACGCGAGTCCTCTTCAGAAGCTTGCGGTGCTTCTTCTTGGCCATACGCTTGCGACGCTTCTTGATGACAGAGCCCACGGAATTTCCTCGCTCACTCGGACCCGCGCCCGTGAGAGACGGGAGTCCATACGACTGACGGAGGGCCTAGCCTACCGTCCACGTCGCGTTTGCCGTAATCGGTGCCCCGGTGGGGCTCCGGCCTACGCGCTTTCCAGGCGCACGTAGGACTCCTGGAGGTACTCGTGCACCTTCTGCTCGGGCACCCGGAAGGAGCGTCCGACCCTGATGGCCGGAAGCTCGCCGCTGTGCACGAGGCGGTAGACCGTCATCTTCGACACCCGCATCACCGAGGCGACCTCGGCCACGGTCAGGAAGACGACATCCTGCAGGGGACGCTCGCCGGAACTCATGACCCATCACCCGACCCTTACCCGTGTGCAAGGCACCGGCTTCCCCTCCGGTGACTCCACCGGCACACGTGTATCCCCAGAGTAGTTATACGTGGTACGGGTGGGAAGAGGGGGGCCGTCACCTGTTGTACGGTGCGAGATCCGCCCGTTGCAGTACGTAGTCGCTCAGCGGGACGTAGCAGCTGGGAGCGGAGCCGTCCTCCAGCGGGACGACGACCTCCACCAGGCCGTCCGCCTCGGCGGCGAACGGGGCGACGTCGTTGCAGTCGGCGATGCCGCCGGCCGGGATGCCGAGGCGGCCCGCGCCGCAGAGCCAGCCGTGGTCGCCCAGCACCAGGTCGGGCGGGCGGTGGCCGGCGTCGGCGAGGGCGGTCAGGGCGAGCCGGACCGGCAGCGGGGAGTGGGTGTGCGCGAGGTCGCCGGGCCCCGGCCGGCCGGGGCCGTCGGGGCCGTCCAGGGCGCGCACGACCAGGACGCCGTCGAGCACGTCGAGGTAGCGGGGGCGCTCGCCCTCGGGGGTGGGCTCGCGGAAGCGCGTGCCCCGCGCGGGGGTGTGCACGGTGCAGCCGGCCGCTTCGAGCGCCTCGGCCAGCGCGCGGTGGAAGCCCGCCAGCTTGTTCGGGTGGCCGGTGCCGGCGAGCACGCCGCCGCGCCGGTCGGCGGTGCGGCGCAGCAGGGCGGCGAGGCGGTCCAGCGCGTCGAGGGTGCGGTCGGGGTCGATGGAGTCGGCGCCCTCGGTGTGGCGCGGGTCGGGGTTCACGCCGGCCCGTTCGGCCATCAGCTCCAGCACCGCGTCCTCGTCGCGGCGGGCGGCGGGGTCGAGGCCCATCAGGGCCTTGGGGTCGCCCTGGGCGAACAGCCGGTAGTGCCGGAGGTTGTTCTGCCGGGGGGTGGGGACCTCGGGCCCGGCCAGCCGGTGCTTGACCAGGTAGGCGCGGAGCTCGTCGCGGGCGCTCACGGGATCAGTCCGTGGTGCGGGAGGACGGCCCGGCGGGTGGCCAGGATGGCCTGGTCGAGGCGGTCGGCGGGGTCGTAGCCGCCGTCCTGGAAGTCGGCCCAGCGCGGGGTGGCGCCGTCGGTCATCCGGAGCGGGGCGGGGCGGCGGGTCAGCCGGTAGGTCTCGGCGCGCCAGGCCTCGGGGGTCTCGGTGGCCGGGTCGACGGGGTGGCCGGCGGCGGTGGCGACCAGGTGGGTCCAGGTCCGGGGCACCACGTCGACCACGGCGTACCCGCCGCCGCCGGTGGCGATCCAGCGGCCCTCGGCGTGCTCGTGGGCGAGGCGGTGGACGGCCTCGGCGACGATCCGCTGGGCGTCGACGGTGACGGCGAGGTGCGCGAGCGGGTCCTCGACGTGGGTGTCGGCGCCGTGCTGGCTGACGATCACCTGCGGGCGGAACGCGGCCAGCAGTTCCGGCACCAGGGCGTGGAAGGCGCGCAGCCACCCGGCGTCGCCCGTCCCGGCGGGCAGCGCGAGGTTGGCGGCGCTGCCCGGGGCGTCCGGGCCGCCGGTCTCGGTGGCCCAACCGGTCTGCGGGAACAGCGTGCTGGGGCTCTCGTGCAGCGAGACGGTCAGCACCCGGGGGTCGTTCCAGAACGCCTGCTGGACGCCGTCGCCGTGGTGGACGTCCACGTCGACGTAGGCGACCCGCTCGGCGCCGAGTTCGAGCAGCCGGGCGATGGCCAGCGCCGGGTCGTTGTAGACGCAGAAGCCGGACGCCTGCCCGGGCATCGCGTGGTGCAGCCCGCCCGCGAAGTTGACGGCGTGCGGGGCCTCCCCGCGCCAGACCGCCTCGGCGGCGGCCACCGACTGTCCGGCGATCAGCGCGGAGGCGGTGTGCAGCCCCGGGAAGGCCCAGTTGTCGTCCGTGCCCAGCCCGTGCGCGAGGTCCGCGGCGGACGGGTCGGCGGCGGCGCGCTTCACCGCGGCGACGTACTCGGCGGTGTGCACCAGCCGCAGCGTCGACTCCCCCGCGGGCGGCGCCGAACGCACCGTCACGGACGGCCGGTCGGTCAGCCCGAGCGCCTCGACCAGCCGCATCGTCAGCGCGAGCCGGGTCGGGTCCATCGGGTGGCCGGGGCCGAAGTCGTATCCGGTCTCGGCCTCGTCCCAGAACAGGTGCAGTCCGCAGGAGGTTTCCGCCATGCCCCACACCGTATCGGTGGCGGCCCGGACGGGCGGACCCGCCGGGCCGGGCCCGCCGGGGGCGCGGTCCCGCCGCGCGGGCCGGTCAGGCCGGGGCGTCCGCCGGGGCGGGCCGTGCGGCGGGGGCCGGGACGAAGTGCGGGGCGAGCGGGAGGACGGCCAGCACGAGGAGCATGGGGGCGCAGAAGGCCCAGCGGTAGTCGGAGAGTTCGGCGAGGGCCCCGACCAGGGGGGAGCCGATCAGGAAGCCGACGTAGTTGAACAGGTTGAGGCGGGCGACGGCGGCGTCGCTGGCGTGCGGGAAGAGGCGGCCGCCGGCGGCGAAGACCTGCGGGATGATCGCGCAGATGCCGAAGCCGAGGACGGTGAAGCCGAGGATCCCGGCCCGGGCGCCGGGGGCGAGGACGGCGATCAGGAAGCCGGCGGCGGCCACGGCGGTGCCGGTGCGGACCACCGGGAGGACGGTGAAGCGCTGGACGGCGCGGTCGCCGACGGCGCGGCCGAGCAGCATCGCGACCATGTAGCCGAGGTAGGAGAACTTGGCGAGGTCCTCGGGGCTGTGCAGGCCGTCGGTGAGGTACTTGACGCTGTAGTTGGAGACCGAGGCGTCCGCGATGTAGGCGAAGGCCATCACGGCGCACAGCGGCAGCAGCGGCTTCCAGGGGATCCGGCGGGCGGCCAGCGCGGCGGCCTCGCGGACGGCGTCGCCGAGTTCGGCGGGGCCGGCGAACCAGCGGCCGGTGACGATCGCGGCGGGGACCAGGACGGCCGAGGCGCCGCCGAACAGGACGGGCAGTCCGGTGTCCCAGTGGGCGCCGACCGCGGCGAGCGCGGCGCCGACGATGCCGCCGAGGCTGAACGCGGCGTGGAAGCCGATCATGATGCTGCGGCCGTAGCGGTGCTGGAGGCCGACGCCGAGCATGTTCATGGAGGCGTCCAGGGCGCCCACCAGGAGACCGAACAGGCCGAGGGCGAGGGCGAGTTGCCACAGCTGCGAGCCGAGGCCGGTGAGCGCCAGGGTGAGGCAGAGGGCGGGCTGGACGACCCGCAGGACGCCGCGCGCGGTGGTGCGTTCGACCAGCCGCTCGGAGGTGATCGAGCCGACGCCGGCCAGGATCGGGACGGCGGCGAGGAAGACCGGCAGCAGGCCGTCACTGAGGCCGTAACGTTTCTGCAGATCGGTGATGCAGGTGACCAGCAGGGCGAAGGTGGTGCCCTGCAGGAAGAACGAGACCGCCAGCGCGGCCCGGGCCCGCCGGAGCCGGGCGGTGGGTTCGGCCGTGGCCGTGACCTGCATCGGGACCTCGCTCACCACCGACGCTACCGGCCGGTACGCAACTGTTGGGCAGAGCGTAGGCGGTCGGCGGCGCCGGCGGGAGGGGTGCGACGGGATCAGTTCGGCAGCAGGGCGATCGCCTCCGGCAGCGTGCCGAGCAGGCCGGTCGCGCCCGCCGAGGTGAGCTTGGCCGGGTCGGTGAGCGCGGCGTACCCGTACACGTCCATGCCGGCCGCGCGGGCGGCCAGCACGCCGTTGCGGCTGTCCTCCAGGACCAGGCAGCGGGCCGGGTCGACGCCCATGGTGCGGGCGGCGTGCAGGAACAGGTCGGGGGCGGGCTTGCCGACGCCGACGTCCTGGGCGGAGAACAGCAGCTCGTCGGTGAAGTAGCCGGACAGGCCGGTGAGGCGGTGCGCGGTGCGGATCCAGGAGTGGTGGGCGGAGGAGGCGACGCAGTAGCGGACGCCGCGCTCCCGGAGGTGGCCGAGCAGTTCCTCCGCCCCGGCGACCGGCCGCAGCTCCTCCGCGAAGGCGGTGAACACCCGGTCGTGGAACAGGTCGTCGAAGCCGTCCGGGAGCTTCGCCCCGTACCGCTCGGCGACCACGTCGTGCACGGTGTGCGCGGCGGTCCCCATGAAGTCCCGGTAGGAGTCCTCGGTGCTGGTGGGGTAGCCGAGCTCGGTCAGGTACTCGGCGAGCACCCGGTTGGAGATCGGCTCGCTGTCCACCAGCACGCCGTCGTTGTCCAGGATCAGCAGGTCGTAGCTCACGGGGTCGCTCATGCCGTCCGAGCCTACTTGCCGCCGCCGGCCAGCTCCCGGGAGCGGTCCCGGGCGGCCTCCAGGGCGCCGAGCATGGCGGCCCGGACGCCGTGGTTCTCCAGTTCGCGGATGGCGGCGATGGTGGTACCGGCCGGGGAGGTGACGGCCTCGCGGAGCTTGACCGGGTGCTCGCCGGAGTCGCGCAGCATCACCGAGGCGCCGATCGCGGACTGCACGATCAGCTCGTGCGCGACCTGCCGGGGCAGGCCGAGCAGGATGCCCGCGTCGATCATCGCCTCGACCAGGAAGTAGAAGTACGCCGGGCCGGAGCCGGACAGCGCGGTGGCGGCGTCCTGCTGGCTCTCCGGGACGCGCAGCGCCTTGCCGACCGAGCGGAAGATCGCCTCGGCCCGGACCAGGTGCGCCTCGGTGGCGTGCGAGCCGCCGGAGATCACGCTCATGCCCTCGTCGACCAGGACGGGCGTGTTGGGCATCACCCGGACCACCGGCGTGCCGGGGGCGAGCCGCTCCTCGAACCAGCCGGTGGGGATGCCGGCGGCGGCCGAGACGACCAGCTTGTCGGCGGCGACGTGCTCGGCCAGCTCGTCCAGCAGGGTGCCCATGTCCTGCGGCTTGACCGCGAGGATCAGGGTGTCGGCGAGCTTGGCGGCCTCCGCGTTGGTGACGACGGTGACGCCGTACCGGTCGGCCAGCTCGGTGGCGCGCTCGGCCCGGCGGGCGGTGACCAGCACGTCGGCGGGCGAGGTGCCGGCCCGCAGCAAGCCGGAGAGCAGGGCCTCGCCGATCTTGCCGGTCCCGAGGAAGGCGATCTTCTGGCCGGCGGTCGTGGTGTCGCTCATGGGCCCCTCCGTGCACTGCGGTTGCGGTTCCTGGGCGCCATCTTGCCCCGGGAGCGGCCGGCCCCGGCGGAGGCGTCCACCCTGCGGGCGCGGGGGGCGGCGCGGAGGCGGCGCGGGGCCGGGGCCCCCGGGCCCGTAGGGGGAATCTCAGGGGCCCCGGCTCTGGATTCCGGCGCCGGGCGGGAGCACCGTGGAGGCATGGGAAACGGAGAGCTGTCAGGACGCGAGAACCGCCAGGTCGCCGTCGCCGCGGCGACGCTCGGACCGTGGCGGACGGCGGCGACGGTGGGCGCGGTGGTCGGCGGCGCCACGCTCGCGGTCGAAGTGGTCACCCTGGACTGGTCGTTGGACATCCTGTCCCTCCCGGTCAGCCTGGGCCTGTTCGTCTTCTTCCTGGTCGGCACGGTCGGCGGCCGACTGCGCGGCGGCGAACGGCGGCTGCGCCGCTGGGCGGACGCGCACCCGTGGCAGTCGGTGCTGCCGGCCGCCGGGGCGCTGTGGGGGCTGGACACCCTGGTGCTGTGGCTGCTGGGCGACCACAGCCTGTTCGGGGCCCTGTTCACCGCCCTGCTGCCGGCCGGCGCGCTGCTCGCGGTGGCGGGCGTGGTGGGCTCGGTGAAGGCCGCCCGCCAGGGCTGACGCCGCGTCACGTTCCCCCCCGTCGTCGGGGGTGTCGTCGGTGGACGACATAATCCCGGCCGTGCCGACGATAGAAGAGCCGGGTCCGGGGTCCTCCGGGCCCGGCGGAGACGACGACCCCTTCGAGGGGCTGGTGCTGGACGAGGAGTTCGTCCGGTCCGCGACGAACAAGGAGGCGTCCGGGCGCTCCCGGATGCTGGCCGCGCGGTGGAAGCGGAACCCGCCGCCGGAGAACGAGCCCTGGCGGCCCGCCACCGCGGGCCGCCCGGACGACCACCGCCGGCGCCGCGCCGGCCGGGGGCCGTCCGCCCCGCGCCGCCGCTTCCGCCCCGGCGTGGGCGCCGGGCTGGCGCTGCTGCTGGTACCGGTCCTGGTGCTGGCCGGCCTGGCCTCGCTCGACGACGGCTCGGCGCTGGCGCCGCGCTCCTCCGCGCTCCCGACCCTGGGCGCCGAGACCGCTCCGCCGAGCAGCGCCCCTCCCGCCGTCGCCCCGGAGGTGCCGACCCCCGAACGCCCCTGGGCGGGCGCGCCCGCCGAGTCCTGGCCGAACGGCGCGGACGGCATCGGCATGCCCCCGGCCACGCCCGCGACGGGCGCGTTCGGCGCCGGGCAGGTGGCCGCCAACCTGGCGGCGGTGAAGGCGTACCTGGTCGCCGGCAACCTCGACCCGCGGGTGCTGTCCGGCGCGACCGCCCAGCCCGTCCTGGACCTGCTGGACGAGCAGGACGCGGCGGACCTCGCCGGGGCGCTGGCCCACCCGACCGCCGAGGACGACCCGACCTCCTGGCTGAGCCGCTTCGACCCGGCCCGGGCGGTGCCGGTCACCGACCAGGTCAAGGTGCAGGGCTCGGTCACCTTCGAGGACGACGGCGAGAACGGCATGCTGGTGCACACCGACGTGACCTACGTGTACGCGCTGCGCCCCGGCCCGGACGCCGGGAAGTCCGCCGGCGGCGCGCGGCCGGCCTCCTGGGCGCGGGCCGACCACGGCCGGGAGGTGGCCCGGGAGATCGTCCGGCGCTCGCAGGACTTCCGGTTCCACGACCCGGCGCGCTACCGGGTGACGCCCGGCAAGCCGGTGCTGGGCCGGAGCAGCAGCGAGTTCGGCAACAACCGGTGCGAGACCGGCTCCGGCTACCTGGAACCGGAGTTCGACTTCCTGCGGGCCGCCGCGACCGGCCCCGCCCCGAGCGGTCCGGAGTCCGACCCGTACGACCGGACCCGGCCGTTGCGGGCGGACGGGGAGTGCGGGCGGGTCAGCCGCACCTGACCGGCGCTCAGGTCCGCCGTCGGGCCGCCTTGCGGGCCTCGCGCTCCGCCCTGGCGGCCCGGCGGCGGTGCCAGACGGCGCTCTCCTGGTCGTGGGCGGCGCGCTTGAGGCCCTCGCCGGGGGCCTCGACCAGGCTGCGGGCGAAGTAGGCGGCCAGTGCCCCGGCGAAGCCGACCAGCCAGACGCCGGCCAGTGACTTCTCCTCGGCCATCCAGCCGCTCAGCGCGTCCCGGCCCTCGGTGAGGATCTTCCAGTTCCGCAGGCCCGCCAGCGCCGAGCAGACGGCGATGGCGAGCATCAGCAGGACCGAGAGCGGGGCGGCCTCGGAGAGCCGGACGCCGGAGACGCCCAGGCGCAGCGCGAGCGCCCCGGCGGCGGTGGCCGCGAGGGCACCGAGCGAGACCGCGACGCGGCGCAGCCAGTAGCCGGGGCCGCGCTCGACCCAGCTGGTGCCGAACCAGCGGATCGGCTGGGGGGCGGGGGCCCCGTCCGCGGTGCTGCTCGGGCTCGTCGCACGCGTGGTACTCACGGTCCGATTATCACCGCGACCGGGGGCCGCCCCGGGGAGCAACGCGCCTCAGCCGAGCTTGGAGACGTCCCGCACGGCGCCCTTGTCGGCGGAGGTGGCCATCGCCGCGTACGCCCGGAGCGCGGCCGAGACCTGGCGGTCGCGGTTCTTCGGGCGGTAGCCGCCCTCGGACTCCAGCGCGAGCCGGCGCTCGTGCAGCTCCTCGAAGGAGACGTCCAGGTTGATGGTGCGGGCCGGGATGTCGATGGTGATCCGGTCGCCGTCCTCGACCAGCGCGATGGCGCCGCCGGAGGCCGCCTCCGGGGAGACGTGGCCGATGGAGAGGCCGGAGGTGCCGCCGGAGAACCGGCCGTCGGTGATCAGCGCGCAGGCCTTGCCCAGGCCGCGGCCCTTCAGGAACGAGGTCGGGTAGAGCATCTCCTGCATGCCCGGGCCGCCCTTGGGCCCCTCGTAGCGGATGACCACCACGTCGCCCTCGGTGATCTGCTTGGTCAGGATCTTCTCGACCGCCTCGTCCTGGGACTCGCAGACCACGGCCTTGCCCTGGAAGCGCCAGATCGACTCGTCCACGCCGGCGGTCTTCACCACGCAGCCGTCCTCGGCGATGTTGCCGTACAGCACCGCGAGGCCGCCCTCGACCGAGTAGGCGTGCTCGATGCTGCGGATGCAGCCCCCGGCGGCGTCGGTGTCCAGGGTGTCCCAGCGCTCGGACTGGCTGAACGCCTCGGCGGAGCGGACGCAGCCGGGGGCGGCGTACCAGAGGTCGACGGCCTCGGCGGAGGCCGAGCCGCCGCGGACGTCCCAGGTCTTCATCCACTCGGCGAGCGAGTCGGAGTGGACGGTGTGCACGTCCTCGTGCAGCAGGCCGCCGCGGTACAGCTCGCCGAGGATGGCGGGGATGCCGCCGGCCCGGTGCACGTCCTCCATGTAGTACGAGCCGTTGGGGGCGACCTTGGACAGGCAGGGCACCTTGCGGGAGATGCTGTCGATCACCCGCATGTCGAAGTCGACCTCGGCCTCCTGGGCGGCGGCCAGCAGGTGCAGGATCGTGTTGGTGGAGCCGCCCATCGCGATGTCCAGCGCCATCGCGTTCTCGAACGCGGCGCGGGTGGCGATGTTGCGCGGCAGCACCGACTCGTCGTCGCCGCCGTAGTAGCGGTTGGTGATCTCGACGACGGTGCGGCCGGCCTGCTCGTACAGGGCGCGGCGGCCGGTGTGGGTGGCCAGCAGCGAGCCGTTGCCGGGCAGCGAGAGGCCGATCGCCTCGGTCAGACAGTTCATCGAGTTGGCGGTGAACATGCCGGAGCAGGAGCCGCAGGTCGGACAGGCGTTCTCCTCGATGATCGAGATGTCCGCGTCGGAGACGTTCTCGTTCACCGCCTGGGAGATCGCGTCGACCAGGTCCAGCTTGCGGACGGTGCCGTCGACCAGGGTGGCCTTGCCGGCCTCCATCGGGCCGCCGGAGACGAAGACCGTCGGGATGTTCAGGCGCAGGGCGGCCATCAGCATGCCAGGGGTGATCTTGTCGCAGTTGGAGATGCAGATCAGCGCGTCGGCGCAGTGCGCGTTGACCATGTACTCGACCGAGTCGGCGATCAGGTCGCGCGAGGGCAGCGAGTACAGCATGCCGTCGTGGCCCATCGCGATGCCGTCGTCGACCGCGATGGTGTTGAACTCGCGCGGGATGCCGCCCGCCTGCTTGATCGCCTCGGAGACGATCCGGCCGACCGGCTGCAGGTGGGTGTGGCCCGGGACGAACTCGGTGAAGGAGTTGGCGACCGCGATGATCGGCTTGCCGAAGTCCTCGCGGGCTACGCCCGCGGCGCGCAGAAGGGCGCGCGCGCCCGCCATGTTGCGACCCTGGGTGACCGTGTTGGACCTCAGCTGGGGCATCGTTGCCGCTCCTTCAGGAGACTCTCGGGGGCTGTCGAGCCTACGCCCGCACCGGCCGCCCCCGGACCCGGTGTCCGCGATGCGGTCAGTGCGGGCGTCCCCGGCGGACGCCGCGGGGCCGGCCCCGCGGCGTCCGCCGGGGCTGCGGCTACGGCTTCGGCAGGACGAAGACGTCCAGCAGGTACGGCTCGACCACCCACCCGTCCGGGAACTCGGCGAGCAGCGCCGCCCGCTCCGCCGCCAGCACCGGGGCCCGCTGCTCCGGCTCCAGCACCGCGACGTACGAGCGGGAGGTCAGGTCGTCGATCACCTGGTCCACCGTGATGCGCCGCTCCCAGCGCAGCCGGGCCGGGCGCACCTCCAGGCCCGAGGCCGTCAACGCCTCCGGCCGGGCGTTCCCCCCGCCGGTGTGGTGGTAGGTGGACAGGGCCGCCCGCAGCCGGTCCTGCTGGGCGGCCAGCCACGGGACCTCGTAGTCCTTGACGTTCCACCACACCGCGAGCGCGCCGCCCGGGCGCAGCACCCGCACCGCCTCCGGGATCGAGCGCTCCGGCTCGGTCCAGTGGAACGCCTGGGCGTACGTCACGAAGTCCGCCGAGGCGTCGTGGAACGGGAGGTCGTCGCCGGTGGCCTTCACCACCGGGATCCGCGGGCTGACCTCGCGCAGCACCGCCGCCATCCCCCCGCTCGGCTCGACCGCGACCACCCGGGCGCCGCGCCCGGCCAGCAGCCGGGTCGCGATGCCGGTGCCGGCGCCGACGTCCAGCACGTCGGCGCCGGCCAGCGGGCGGCCGGACAGCCGCTCCAGCTCGTCGAACAGCGCGTCCGGGTAGGACGGCCGGGCGGCCTGGTACTGCGCGGCCACCGGGCCGAAGGAGTAGGCGTGCGCCTTGGCGTCGTACATCGGTCGGTCCTCCTGGGTCACCGGTCAGGTCCAGTCGCGCGAGCTGAGCACCAGGTGGTGGCCGTCCGGGTCGCGGACGGTGACGCCGTGCTCGTCCCCGTACGGGGCGTGCGCGGCGACCCGGGTGCCGCCGGCCGCGACCGGCCGGTCCACCAGCTCCCGCTCGACGTGCCGGACGTGGGTGCCGGGGCCGATCACGCCAGCTCCGCCTTCCACACCGGGCTGTCCACGTAGTGGTTGTCGTAGCGCTCCGCCGACTCCCGGATCTCCGCCGGGTCGGCCTCGCCGCGCGCCACCCGGCCCAGCAGGCGCAGGTAGTCGAAGCGGCCCAGGCCCGGGGTGAAGGTGAACAGCACCTCGGCGGTGCGGCCCCGGGCGGCGGCGAAGGCGTGCGGGGTCCGCGGCGGCACCGCCAGGAAGTCGCCGCGCTCCAGCACCACCACGCGGTCGTCGACCAGCACCCGCAGCGCGCCGTCCAGCACGAAGAACAGCTCGCTGGCCCGGGTGTGGAAGTGCGCGGGGGCGCCGACCGCGCCCTCGGCGAAGGTGGAGCGGTAGGTGGTGTGCTCCGCGTTCTCCCCCAGCAGCGTCATCACGCTGCTCGGGTCCTCGCACGTCTCCGCCTCGTGGGCGCGCACCGGCTCGACCGGGAATCGGTTGATCATGCGGCCGACCCTAGGGGGAACTCGACCGCCGCGCACACGTTTTGTGGACGGACGGCTCCTCAGCGGCCGGGCCGCGGCGTCGCCAGGTGCAGCCGGGTGAAGGCCAGCGCCTCCGCGAGGTCCGCCTCGCGCTCCTCGGCGCCGCCCGACTTGCGGGTGTTCACCTCCAGCACCACGTGCCCGTCGAAGCCGGTCCGGGCCAGCCGCTCCAGCAGCTGCGCGCACGGCTGCTTCCCGCGCCCGGGGATCAGGTGCTCGTCCTTCCCCGACCCCGACCCGTCGGCCAGGTGCACGTGCGCCAGCCGGTCGCCCATCCGGTCCACCAGCTCGAACGCGTCCGTCCGGGACGTCGCCGCGTGCGACAGGTCGACGGTGAAGTGCCGGTACTCCTCGTCCGTGACGTCCCACCCCGGCGCGTACGCCAGCACCTCGCGGTCCCGGTAGCGCCACGGGTACATGTTCTCCACCGCGAACCGGACGTCCGTCTCCCCCGCCATCCGGTTCACCCCCGCCACGAAGTCCTTCGCGTACTGCCGCTGCCACCGGAACGGCGGGTGCACCACCACGGTGTCCGCCCCCAGCCGCTCGGCCGCCCGCCGGGCCCGCACCAGCTTCGTCCACGGGTCGGAGCTCCACACCCGCTGGGTGATCAGCAGGCACGGCGCGTGCACCGCGAGGATCGGCACCCCGTGCGCGTCGGAGAGCCGCCGCAGCGCGTCCACGTCCTGGCTCACCGGGTCGTTCCAGACCATCACCTCGACGCCGTCGTACCCCAGCCGGGCCGCCAGCTCGAACGCCGTCTCCGTGGTCGACGGGTACACCGACGCCGTCGACAGCGCCACCTTGGTGTCCGGGACGTGCAGCGCCGGGTGCGGCGGCGGCAGCGCCGGCCGCTCCAGCCCGCGCCGCGCAGCCCTGGCCGCCCGCGCCGCCTTCAGCGGCAGCGGGCCGCGCCTCGCCCTCCGCCCGTCCGCCGAATCAGCCACGCCCACCAGACTAAGTCAGAGCGCCGCGAAGCCGACCGCGCGGACGCCCGCCCCCGGCCCGCGACGTCCCTACGCCTCGATCGCGACCCGGCCCTCCTGGCCGTCCATCGTGTCCAGCCGCCGCAGGATGATGCCCTCGCGCAGGGCCCAGGGGCAGATGTCGAGCTCCTCCAGGCCGAAGAGGTCCATCGCGGCGTCGGCGACCAGCGCGCCGGCCAGCAGTTGTCGGGCGCGGCCCGGGGAGACGCCGGGGATCCGGGCGCGTTCGGCGGGGGTCGTCGCGGCGAGGCGGGGCAGCCAGGCGGAGAGGCCGGCCCGGGTCAGCCGGCGGGGGACGCGGACGCCCGCGCCCTCGGGGGCGGCGCCGGTCATCCGGGCGAGCTGCTTGAAGGTCTTCGAGGTGGCCACCGCGTGGTCCGGCGGGCCGAGCCGGGCGATGTCGCCGACCGTCCCGGCGATCTCGGCGCGGATGTGCCGCCGCAGCTCGCGCAGGTCGCCGGGGTCGGCGACCTCGCCGGGGAGGCGGGAGGTGAGCCGGCCGGCGCCGAGCGGGAGGGAGGTGGCGACGTCGGGCTGCTCGTCGATGCCGCAGGCGATCTCCAGCGAGCCGCCGCCGATGTCGAGGTTGAGCAGCCGGCCGGAGGACCAGCCGAACCAGCGGCGGACGGCCAGGAAGGTCAGCCGGGCCTCGTCCTGCCCGGACAGCACGGTGAGCGCGACGCCGGTCTCGTCCTCGACCCGGCGCAGCACCTCCTCGCCGTTGGCGGCCTCCCGGACGGCGGAGGTGGCGAACGGCAGCAGGTCGACGACGCCCTTGTCCTCGGCGACCCGGAGCGAGGAGGCGACCATCGAGACCAGGCGCTCGACGCCCACCTCGCTGATCGCCCCGTCCTCCTGCAGCAGCTCGGCGAGGCGCAGTTCGGCCTTGTGGGAGTAGGCGGGCAGCGGGGCCGCGCCGGGGTGGGCGTCCACCACGAGGAAGTGGACGGTGTTGGAGCCTACGTCGAGCACACCGAGTCGCATGACCGTCCAACCTAGCCCAACCCGGTGACCCGCCGGGATACGGACGGTGTCAGAGCATCCCGTCCCAGAGCTGCTCGACGATGACCGCCCACCAGCCCTCCGGGTCGCGCAGCGCCGTCCGGTCGAGCCCGGCCAGCGCCCACTGGAACCGGGCGACGGCCGGACCGGCCTGCTCGGGGGGCAGGTCGAGCAGGGCGGGGCGGTGCTCGGCGAGCAGGGCCAGGCAGCGGGTGAAGGCGGTCAGGTCGGCGTTGCAGTAGCGGGCCTCGCAGGTGTCCGGGTCGACGGCGCGGACCCTGCCCTGCGCGGTGTCGACGGTGAGCAGCGCCCAGCCGTCGGTGCCGATCAGGCGCTGGCCGAGCAGCGCGGCCCGGGCGGCGGCGGTGGCCCGGCGGCCGCGGCCGAGCGCGGCGAGGTGCTCGGTGAGGTCGGGCAGCGGCGGGGCGGCCTGTTCGGCGATGCCGTCGGCCTCCGGCAGGTGCAGGGCGAAGAAGCCGGGCACCTCGCGCGGCAGTCCGACCCGCTGCAGCGGGCGGGAGAACGCCTCGGGCAGGTCGGCGGCCAGCGTCTGGGCCTGCTCGAAGCGGTGCGTGCCGTCCTCGCCGAACAGCGCGGTCAGCCGCCGGCCGAGGCCGCTCTCGTCCTCGGGCTGGGCGGGCGGCACCGAGGTCGGCAGCGGCACCCGGTTGTAGCCGCCGCGGCCGCGGGCCACCAGGGCCCGGACGGCGGCCGCCCGGTGGTCGTGGCGCGGCCCGTACGGCTGCTCGAACTCCAGCCGGACGCCGGGCAGCCGCTCGGCGACGGCCTGCTCGGAGTAGCCGCCGGGGAGCATCGACAGCCGCAGGTCGGTGCGGAGCGAGACCAGCCGCTCGGCCGGGACGCCCTGCGCGGCGAGCTGCTCGCGGGCCAGCAGGGCGGGGTGCGGGCGGCCGTGCGCGGAGTGGACGGTGAGCGACCGCGGCTGGTCCTTGTCGTCCAGGTAGTGGAGGGTGGCCCGGGTGCCGGGGCCGGTGACCGGCGGGCGGGCCGGGTCGTGGCTGCCGGCGCCGAGCCGGTCCCGGTGCAGCTGCTCGACCACCGGGACCGGGACGGACGGGTAGACCACGAGTTCGCCGGTGGCCCGGTCGACCACGGCGCAGGCCGCGCCGATCTCCTCGGGGGCGCGGCGGGCGCCGGTGAGCGGGTCGGTGAGGAGCGGCGCGGGCTCCGGCCAGAGCACCCAGCCGAGGTCGAACTCGTGGCACCTGACAGGCCGCGCCCCCTCCTGCGGGAGGTCGCCGTTGACCCAGCGGTGGGCGGTGGCGAGGGCCTGCTCGCGGGTGATCATCGGCTGGTGCTCCCGGTGGTGGTGCGGTGGATGGTGAGCCGGGAACGCGGCGGTGCGGGCTCGGCGGCGGCCGGCCCGGTGTCCTCGGTGCCCCCGGCGGGCGCGTCGACCGGGGCGGCCTCCGGCTCGGGCTCGGGGGCCCGCGCCGGGACGGCGACGGTGGCGGGCAGCGGCGCGGTCAGGTCGATCGGCCGGTCGGCGGCGTCCACCGCGATCGCCCACAGACCGTGGTCGGCCGGGTAGAGCGGGGTGGGCGCGGCGTAGCCGGTCTGGTGGTCCAGGTAGCTGAGCACGCCCTCGTGGTTGACGGCGTTCCAGGTGTGCGAGCGGCCGAACGCGTCGACGGTGAGCAGCACCGCGCGGGTGCCGGTGCCGTGGGCGAGCAGGGCCTGGCCGAGCCGGCCGTGGGCGTCGGCGCCGTCGCCGAGGTCGAGGAAGCGGGTGCCGAGTTCGAGCTCGGCGCGGTCGCGGCCGCCGCGCTCGCCGGCCGGGCCGTCGGGCAGCCGGGGCGCGGCGCAGGTCGGGACGCCGCCGAGGGTGTCCACGGCGGACAGCGCCACGTCCACGCAGTTGTTGGCGCGCCCGCTCTGGGCGGGGCCGCCGCCGTTCAGGACCTCGATCCACTCGCCGACCATCGGGTCCGGCGCGGGCACCGGGGTGCGGCGCACCGCCTCGGCCTGGTGCGCCGGGTCGACCGGGCCGAGCCCGCCGGGCAGGCCGTACGGGCGGCTGTCGGCGAGGGTCCGCTCGCGCTCGCCGGCGGGCAGCGGGTCGAGCCGGCCGCCGCGCCGGCCGTTGGCGATCACCAGCCAGGCGGCGGACGCCTGCCCGGGGTGCACCGGCAGGCCCTGCTCGTCCGGGCCGGCCTGGCGCCGCAGGTCGCCCAGCGGCTCGTAGTGGCCGCGCACCGGGCCGCCGGGCGCGTGCTGGCCGATCCCGCCGCCGCCGACCGGCGCCACCGGGCCGGTCGCCACCGGGCGGCCCGCCACCGGCTGCTGGCCGACGCCGACCACCGCGGCCGCGCCGCCGGGGGTGCCGGCCGCACCGGGGGCGCCGACGCCGCCGCCGACCGGGCCCGCCACCGGTCCGGTCGCCGGACCGGCCGCACCGCCCGCACCGGGCGCGCCGGGGACGGGCGCCGCGCCGCCGGGCGCGGCCCCGACCGGGCCGCCCACCGGGCCCGCGCCGGCCACCGGGCCGCCCATCACCGGACCGCCGGTCGGGACGCCGCCGCCCACCGGGCCGGCCGCGCCGCCACCGACCGGGCCGAGCTGGAACGAGGAGCCGCCGGACGCGGCCGACCCGGTGGAGGACGACCACGGGTCCGGGGCATGATGCCCGCCGCCACCACCACCGCCGCCACCGCCGACCGACGACCAGATGTCGCCGCCGACCACCGGCGGGGCGCTCGGCGCGGGCGGCGCCGCCACCGAGTCGACGTGCACCGACAGCGGGCCGCGCACCGGCGGCCGGTAGTCGTCGACGTCCGGGTAGGAGCCGCCGCCACCGCCGCCACCGCCGGACGGCGTCTGGTAGGAGAGGTTGGACGCCCCGGTGTACCCGGAGCCGCCCGCGGAGGTGTGCGGGCCCCCGTACGAGGAGCCGGAGTTGGTCTGCGGGTAGCCGCCGCGGTGGCCGCCGCCGTCGGTCGGGGCGGGCTGCGGCCGGTCGCCGCCGAGCGCGCCCTGGGTGACCGCGTCCACCGGCGCGGCGACCGTGTCGACCAGGTCGGTCAGCGGGCCGCCCCGGCCGCCGGCCTGCGCGGTGCCGCCGTGCCCGTTGCCGTGGCCGCCGTGGCCGTTCTGGCCGCCGTCCTGGAACGGGCCGCCGCCGTGCTGCTGCCCGTCCGCCACCGGGAGCGGCTTCCCGTCGGGGCCGAGCAGGTCGAGCGGGCGGCCGTCCGCGCCGAACTGGACGATCTGCCCGTTCGGGCCGACCGCGCGGCCCGAGGCGTCGACCGTGACCGGCTGGCCGTCGGTGCCCGCCAGCAGGTGGCCCTTCGGGTCGGTGACCAGGGCGGCGACCGGCTGGCCGTCGAGCGTGGTCATCACCGGGTGGCCGTCGGTGCCCAGCGCGGGCTGGCCGTTGTGGCCGAGCGCGAGCATCAGGCCGGTGCCGATCAGCGCGCCGCCCAGGCCGACCAGCAGCGGCTTGCCGTTGCTGCCGAGCAGCGGCTTGCCGTCCTCGTCCATCGCCACGCCGCTGACCGGGGTGCCGTCCTCGGTCACCAACTGCTGGGTGCCGTCCGGGTTCTGGGTGACGGTCAGGCCGTCGACGCCCTTGACCCGCTGGCCGTCCGGGCCGACCAGCACCGGGTTGCCGTCGCGGTCGGTGCGGACCGTGCCGTCGGACTTCAGGTCGGCGTGCACCTGGGCGACCGAGGCCACCTCCACCGCGCCGGCCACCCCGGCCTTCGCCAGCGCGCCGGTGACCTGCCCGGAGCGGGCCGCCATCGAGGACTCGCGCCGCTCGCCGTGCAGGCCCCGGCCGTCGGCCTGGGCGATCCGCTCCAGCGCGACCAGCGGCGGCTCCTTGGCGAGCGACCTGGCCGCCTCGCCCATATCCCGGCCGAGCTGCTCCAGCAGCTGGCCGATCTTGGCCTTGGCGTGCTCGACCGCGACCAGCTCCTCGGCCTCGGCGGCGACCTCCTTCACCGCGCCGACGGCCGCGCCGACCGCGCCGGTCACCAGGCCGCCCAGGCCGGTGGTCATCCGCTGGCCGGCCTGCGCGATGTCCGCCTTGGCCTTCGCCTCGGCCGCGTCCGCCGCCCGGATCTTCTCGGTCAGCTCGGTGAGCACCGCGATGATCTCGGCCTTCGCCTGGTCGGCCGCCCCGGCCGCCTTGTCCAGCGCCGCGGCCACCAGCGCGGCGGCGGCCGCCGCGTCGTCCAGCCGGCCGCGCCCGCCGCCGCTGAACTGCCGCCAGTGGTCGGCGAACGCCTCCACCGCCGGGCCCTTGTTCTCCCCCGACACCCGCTGCGCGGACGCCGTGCCCCGGGCCACCAGGGCGTCCGCCTCCGAGCCGAACTCCCGCCACAGGCCGGCCGCCCGGCGCAGCCCGTCCTCGTCCGCCTGCGGCCACGCGTGGCCGGTCCGCGCCAGCGCGGGGGCTAGTTCCTCCGGCAGGTTCCTGGACACGTGCTCCCCCTTCGGGTGGTACGGCTCGGCGCGCACAGCCGCCCGCCGCGTGGTCTGACTCCGGTTCAGGCCCGACCGGTCGCGGTCGGCTGGTGGCCCGCGGGCGCGGTGAAGTCGGCGCTGATCTCCTGATCGGTGCGCTCGGTGCTGTCCGCCATCGTGTGCAGCCCCCGCCCGACCCGGCCCAGCCGCTCCGACAGCCCCTGCAACCCGGCCAGCACGCCCTCCCGGGCCTCGCCGTACGCCGTGCCGAACGGCTGCCCCGGCTCGTCCGGGCCCCACGGCGCGCCCAGCGCCGCCAGCCCGCTCTCCAACTGCTTCGCCGCACTTCCGAACTCGTCCGAGATCTTCTCGAACTCCCGTCCCTCGCCGTGGAGTTCCCACGACCGGATGACGACCTCGTCGCCCATCTGCACTCCCCCGTGCAAGGGCGCTCGCGCGCCCGACCTACCGGCTGGGCCATCCTAGGACCACACCCCCGCCGACACCGACCGGCCTGCGACCGTTTTCACAGCCGTTTCACCTTCGTCCGCCCCGCGAAACGCACCGAACCACCCCCAAACCGCACGAACCACCGGCAAAGCCGCGCCGCCGCACCTCCGGACCGCCCCGCCCAGGGCCTACCCTTACCGGGTGGCAGCAGCTGACAGCACCAAGAGCAAGAAGACCAAGAAGCCCGCCAAGGCCCCGAAGGCCAAGGGCCCCGTCGTCGACCTGGCGATGCCCACCGTCCGCGAGGTCGCGCTCGACTTCCCGCGCGCCTGGGTCGAGTTCACCGACCCCGCCGACGAGGACCAGGTGTTCCGCTGCGACCTCACCTGGCTCACCTCCCGCTGGGGCTGCATCTTCGGCAAGGGCTGCCACGGCATCCAGCCCGGCCGCGGCGCCTCCGACGGCTGCTGCACGCTCGGCGCCCACTACTCCGACGAGGACGACGAGCAGCGCGTCGCCGAGCACGCCGCCCGGCTCACCCCCGACATCTGGGAGCACCACGCCGAGGGCACCGACGCCGAGGGCCGGATCCGCCGCGACGGCGGCATCACCATGTTCGACGAGGACGGCGACCGGCAGACCCGCCGCGTCGGCGGCGCCTGCCTCTTCCTCAACGGCCCCGGCTTCCCCGGCGGCGCCGGCTGCGCCCTGCACGTCCTCGCCCTGCGCGAGGGCCTGGAGCCGCTGCAGACCAAGCCCGACGTCTGCTGGCAGCTCCCGGTCCGCCGCACCTACGACTGGATCGACCGCCCCGACGACACCCGCTACCTCCAGGTCTCCATCGGCGAGTACGACCGCCGGGGCTGGGGCCCGGGCGGCCACGACCTGCACTGGTGGTGCACCGGCTCCCCCGAGGCCCACAACGCCCCGGACCCGGTGTACGTCTCCTACCGCCCCGAACTCACCGAGCTCATGGGCCCCGCCGCGTACGACCAGCTGGTCGCCCTCTGCGAGGCCCACGACACCCGGCTCGCCCCGCACCCGGCCGACCGGTAGGCCCCCGGCCGACCGGTAGGCCCCCGGCCGCGACGCCTACTTGTCGATGTCCCCGACCACGAAGAACATCGACCCCAGGATCGCCACCATGTCCGCCACCAGCGTCCCCGGC
This sequence comes from Kitasatospora sp. NPDC015121, assembly GCF_055562955.1. Lineage (NCBI taxonomy): Bacteria > Bacillati > Actinomycetota > Actinomycetes > Kitasatosporales > Streptomycetaceae > Kitasatospora > Kitasatospora sp. NPDC015121. The sequence goes on along the minus strand of NZ_JBVHEH010000016.1, from coordinate 195,260 downwards.
AGCAGCTCGGTCAGGGCCTGGACGTTGTTGAAGGACGCCGAGCGCAGCTTGAGCCGCCACGGCGTCTTCTCGCCGCGCGACACCAGGTAGTACCCGTTCACCCCGAGCGGGTTCTCCGTCCAGGCGTACGTCTCGCCCTCGGGCGCCTTGAGCACCTTGGGCAGCCGCAGGTTGACCGGCCCGGCGGGCAGCCCGGCCAGCCGGTCGAGGCACGCGTCGGCGAGGTCGAGCGCGTTGGCGGTCTGCTCCAGCAGGCACTCGAACCGGGCCAGGCAGTCGCCCTCCTCGCGGACCGACACCTTCAGGACGTCCCGCAGCTCCCCGTACGCGAGGTAGGGCTCGTCGCGGCGCAGGTCGAAGTCGACGCCGCTGGCCCGGGCGATCGGCCCGCTGACGCCGTACGCGTGGACGTGCTCGCGGGAGAGCACGCCGACGCCCGCGGTGCGGCCGCGGAAGATCTCGTTGCCGAGCACCAGGTCCTCGAAGACCGGCAGCTGCCCGCGCACCACGCCGACCGCGCGGCGGACCCGGCCCGGCCAGCCGGCCGGCAGGTCCTCCTTGAGGCCGCCGACCCGGTTGAACATGTAGTGCATCCGGCCGCCGGAGGCCTCCTCCAGGACGTGCTGGAGCTCCTCGCGGCCGTTGAAGGAGTGGAAGATCGGCGTGATGCCGCCCAGCTCCAGCGGGTAGGAGCCGAGGAACATCAGGTGGTTGAGGACCCGGTTCAGCTCGGCCAGCAGGGTGCGCAGCCAGACCGCCCGCTCGGGCACCTCCATGCCGAGCATCCGCTCGACGGCCAGCACCACGCCCAGCTCGTTGGCGAACGCGGACAGCCAGTCGTGCCGGTTGGCCAGCATGACGATCTGCCGGTAGTCGCGGGCCTCGAAGAGCTTCTCCGCGCCCCGGTGCATGTAGCCGATCACCGGCTCGGCGCTGGTGATCCGCTCGCCGTCGAGGACCAGCCTCAGGCGCAGCACGCCGTGCGTGGACGGGTGCTGGGGGCCGATGTTGAGCACCATGTCGGTGCTGCCGGGGTCGCCGGGGAGCGTCTGCGCGCCCGGGCCGATGCCGACCGTGGTCTCCGTCATGGCCGTCGCCTCCTTCTACGAGGGGAGAGTCTGCCATCCCGGCAGGCCCGCGAGGTCGTCCGGTACCGGCATCCGGACGGCCTGGACCAGCCAGTGGAACGCGCCCAGCCCGGCCGGGTCGGTGAGCTCGGCGGCCTCGCCCGCGCCGGACAGCGCCCGCAGGTACGCCGCCGGGTCGGCGGAGGCCAGCGCGAGCGGCGGCCGGGCGCCGCTGACGCCGAGCGCGCGCAGCGCCGCGCGCTGGGTGGTGAGCAGCGCCGGGTGCGCCGGCACCGCGGCCGCGGCCGCGTCGAGCGCGACGTGCGCGGTCAGGTCGGTCGAGCCGTCGGGGACGGGCGCGCACGCGCGGCCGTCCCGGAACCCGGTCAGGGTGCCGAACGGCGGCCGGGCGCCGGCCGTGTGCGCGTAGTCGGCGGCCACCGCGAGGCCGCCCGCCAGCGCGCCGACGGCGGCCGCCCAGGCGGCGTCCCGCGGCCCGCCCAGCTCGACCCGCTCGCCGTCCGGCCACCAGCGCCGGGCCCAGGCCGCGTCCGCCGGGTCCACCGGCCCGCCGGGCCGCTCGGTCCCGTCCGGCGCGACCTCGACGTACCGCAGCCCGCCGTCCGGGCCGCGCTCGGCGACGTCCAGCGGGACGTTGTCCAGCCACTCGTTGGCGAACAGCAGGCCCCGGACGCCGGCCGGCACCCCGGGCCGCCAGTCGACGTCGGCGGGCAGGCCGGCCGGGCGGTCGGCCAGCTCGACGGCGTACAGGTCCACCCGGTCGCGCAGGTCGGCGGGCAGCAGCCCGCGCACCGCCAGGGTGAGTTCGCCGCGCCCGGCGCCGACGTCGACGAAGGCCAGCCGCTCCGGGCGGCCGAGCGCCGCGTCGACCCCCGCCAGCAGGCGGGCGACCGCCCCGGCGAACAGCGCGGAGGCGTGCACGGAGGTGCGGAAGTGCCCGGCGGGGCCCTGCGGCCCGCGGTAGAAGCCGCCGTCCGGCCGGTACAGGGCGTGTTCGATCGCGGGCCGCCACCGCATCCATGTCATGGCGGACGACGTTACCGGGCGTCCCGGTCTCCACCCTGGGGAGTAGCCCCGGATCGGCCTCGCGGCGGAGCGGAACGCCCCTTCCGACTCCCTAGGCTTGGAGGCGTGCATCGACTCAACGCCTGGCTCCGCCGACATCCCGTGGTCGTCGACTCGGGCTGGGCGCTGCTGGTCCTGATGCTCGGCGTGCTCTCCGCCGTCGAGTCGACCGGCATGCCGGACTACCCGATGGCGCCCTGGCGGCACTACACCGGCGTCGCGGTCGCGTTCGTGCTGCCCGCCCTGATGGTGGTGCGCCGCCGCTGGCCGGACGCCACCACGGCCGCCGCCGTGGCCGTCGGCCTCGCCCAGGTGGCGCTGCGCGTCGACCCCGGCGCCTCCAGCATCGCCTTCCTGGTCTTCGCCTACACCGGCGCCGCGTTCGGCCACGCCTGGACGTCCCGGCTGGCGCTGGCGGCGAGCCTGACGGCCGGCCCGCTGACGCTGTGGCGGCTGACGCCCCCCGACCAGCGCGGGGACGGCTACAAGGCGGTGTTCCTGGCCGCCCTGATGACCACCCCGTTCGTGCTCTGCTGGGCCTGGGGCCGGCTGACCCGGGTCCGCCGCGCCTACCTGGTCGAGCTGGAGGACCGGGCCGCCCGGCTGGAGCGCGAGCGCGACGCCCAGGCCCAGGTCGCGGTGGCCGCCGAGCGCGCCCGGATCGCCCGCGAGCTGCACGACGTGGTCGCGCACAACGTCTCGGTGATGATCGTCCAGGCCGACGGCGCCGCCTACGTGCTGGACTCCTCTCCGCAGCAGGCCAAGGAGGCGCTGGGCACCATCGCCTCCACCGGCCGCCAGGCGCTCGCCGAGATGCGCCGCCTGCTGGGCGTGCTGCGCACCGCCGACACGGCCGGCGAGTACGTGCCGCAGCCCGGCGTCGAGGAGCTGCCCGAACTGCTGGAGCAGGTCCGCACGGCCGGCCTGCAGGTCGAGTACGCCGCCACCGGCGAGGTCCGCGAACTGCCGCGCGGCCTGGAGCTCACGGTCTACCGGATCGTCCAGGAGGCGCTCACCAACGTCCGCAAGCACGGCGGCCCGAACGCCCGGGCCAGGGTCTCCGTCGACTTCCGCGACGGCGACCTGGAGGTCCTGGTCGAGGACGACGGCCGCGGCTCCACCCACGAACAGCTCACCGGCGGGGCCGACGGCCTCGGCCACGGCCTGATCGGCATGCGCGAACGCGTCGGCATGGTCAGCGGCAGCCTCGACGTCGGGCCCCGGCCCGGCGGCGGCTTCCGGATCAGGGCCGTCCTCCCGCTCCCAGCCTCCCGCTGACCCCGCCCGCCCCGACGAAGGAGACCCGACCGAATGCCGATCCGCGTGATGCTGGTCGACGACCAGGAACTGCTGCGCACCGGGTTCCGGATGGTCCTGCAGTCGCAGGGCGACATCGAGATCGCCGCCGAGGCGGGCGACGGCCAGCAGGCCGTCGAGGTGCTGCGCACCGCGGACGTCGACGTGATCCTGATGGACGTCCGGATGCCGAGGATGGACGGCGTCCAGGCCACCCGCCGGATCTGCCTGGACGAGCACGGCAACCCGGTGGAGAACGCCCCCCGGGTGCTCATCCTCACCACCTTCGACCTGGACGAGTACGCCTTCGCCGCGCTCAAGGCCGGCGCGTCCGGCTTCCTGCTCAAGGACGTCCCGCCGACCGAGCTGGTCGCCGCGATCCGCTCCGTGCACGGCGGCGACGCGGTGGTCGCGCCCACCACCACCCGCCGCATGATCGACCGCTTCGCCGAGGTGCTGCCCACCCCCGCCGGCACCCCCGGCTCCCCCGTCCTCGGCCCGCTCACCGAGCGGGAGCGCGAGGTCTTCCTGCTCGTCGCCCAGGGCCTCTCCAACGGCGAGATCGCCGCCCGCCTGGTCCTCTCCGAGGCCACCGTGAAGACCCACGTCGGCCGCATCCTCGCCAAGCTCGGCCTGCGCGACCGCGTCCAGGCCGTCGTCCTCGCCTACGAGAACGGCCTCGTCCGGGCCGGCGAGACCCCCTGACGGGGGCGGGCCCCGCCCGCGGCCCCTTCCCCCGGCCCCCTTCCCCCCGACCCGTCCGCGCGGGGCGGAAACGCCCGTACCATTGACCGGTACGTCTGGTACCCCTAGAGGACTGGAACGGAAGAGTGCTGCCCGACTTCGGAGACCCCTCCGACCCCGGTAACCGCCCGGCCCGACTCGCCGTGGGCGTGCTCGGGGCCGGCCGCGTCGGCCCCGCCCTGGGCGCCGCCCTGCAGCTCGCGGGCCACCGCGTGGTGGCCGCGTCGGGCGTCTCCGCCGCGTCGCGCCGGCGGGCCGAGGCGCTGCTGCCGGGGGTGCGGCTGGTGACGCCGCCGCAGGTGATGGCCGCCGCCGACCTGGTGCTGCTGACCGTCCCGGACGACGCCCTGCCCGACCTGGTGCAGGGGCTGGCCGCGACCGGCGCCGTGCGCCCCGGCCAGCTGCTGGTGCACACCTCGGGCGCGCACGGCGTGGCCGTGCTGGAGCCCGCGACCCGGGTGGGCGCGCTGCCGCTGGCGCTGCACCCGGCGATGACCTTCACCGGCACCTCGGTGGACGTGGCCCGGCTGGCCGGCTGCCCGTTCGGGGTGACCGCGCCGCAGGAGCTGCGCCCGGTCGCCGAGGCGCTGGTGGTGGAGATGGGCGGCGAGCCGTCCTGGGTGCCCGAGGAGGTCCGGCCGCTCTACCACACGGCGCTCGCCCACGGCGCGAACCACCTGGTCACGCTGGTCGCGCAGGCGATGGAGCTGCTGCGCACGGCCGGCGTCCCGGAGCCCGGCCAGCTGCTCGGCCCGCTGCTGGGCGCGGCCCTGGACAACGCCCTGCGCTCGGGCGACCTCGCGCTGACCGGCCCGGTGGCCCGGGGCGACGTCGGTACGGTGCGCAAGCACCTGGACCGACTCGCTACGGTGACCCCGGACATCGGCCAGGCGTACCGGGCGATGGCGAGGGCCACCGCGCAGCGCGCGGTGGCCAACGGCACGTTGAAGCCGGAACCGGCGGCGGCGCTGCTGGACGTACTGAACGAGGAGAAGCACTGATGGCACGCGACAGGCGCCCGGCGAAGGCCCCGAAGGCGGCGAAGGTCCACAAGGCGGTGCTCACCCGCACCGTGGAGGAGTTCGAGGCCGCGTTCTGGCCGGACGAGCAGCCGGTGGACAACGCCGTGGTGATGACCATGGGCGCGCTGCACGAGGGCCACGCGGCGCTGGTCCGGGAGGCCCGCCGCCAGGTCGGCAAGGACGGCCGGGTGGCCGTGACGGTCTTCGTCAACCCGCTGCAGTTCGGCGCGGGCGAGGACCTGGACCGCTACCCGCGCACCCTGGACGCGGACCTCGCGCTCGCCGAGGAGATGGGCGCGGACGTGGTGTTCGCCCCGTCCGTGGACGAGGTGTACCCGAACGGCGAGCCGCTGGTGCGGCTCTCGGCCGGCCCGATGGGCGCGGGCTTCGAGGGCGCCGCCCGCCCGGGCCACTTCGACGGCGTGCTGACCGTCGTCGCCAAGCTGCTGCACATCACCGACCCGGACTTCGCGGTGTTCGGCGAGAAGGACGCCCAGCAGCTGGCGCTCGTCCGCCGGATGGTCGCCGACCTGGACTTCGACGTGGAGGTCGTGGGCGTCCCGACCGTCCGCGAGGAGGACGGCCTGGCGCTGTCCTCCCGCAACCGCTTCCTCTCCGAGGCCGAGCGCGTCCAGGCGCTCGCCCTCTCCCGCGCCCTGTTCGCCGGCCGGGACGCCGGCGCCCGGGGCCCGAAGGCCGTCCGCGAGGCGGCCGCCGCCGTGCTCGACGGCGCGGACGGCGTCTCCCCCGACTACCTGGCCCTGGTCGATCCGCTGTCCTTCACCGAGGCGCCGGACGACTTCCAGGGCGAGGCGGTGCTCGCCGTCGCGGCCCGGGTCGGCTCGACCCGGCTGATCGACAACGTGAGCGTCATCGTCCGCTAGCCCGGACACCCGGGGGCGGTCGACCTCCCGAGGCCCCGACCGCCCCGCCCCATCCCGGTACGCACCACCAGGCATGCACTCACAGGAGGCGTGACCCATGTTCCGCACCATGCTCAAGTCCAAGATCCACCGTGCCACCGTCACCCAGGCCGACCTGCACTACGTGGGTTCGGTGACGGTCGACGAGGACCTGCTCGACGCCGCGGACCTGCTCCCCGGCGAGCTGGTCCACATCGTCGACATCAACAACGGCGCCCGGCTGGAGACCTACACCATCGCCGGCCCGCGCGGCTCGGGCGTCATCGGCATCAACGGCGCCGCCGCCCGCCTGGTCCACCCCGGCGACCTGGTGATCCTGATCGCCTACGGGCAGATGGACACCGCCGAGGCCAAGGCCTACCTGCCGAAGGTGGTGTTCGTCGACGAGCACAACCGGATCACCGGCCTCGGCGGCGACCCCGCGGACGCCCCCGAGGGCAGCGGACTGGCGCGCGGCGACGCCGCGTACGGTGGTGCGAACGGCGCGGCCGACGCCGCCGCGCGCTGAAGGAGCAGCTGAACCCATGTCGCACCGCCTGACCGCCCCCGCCCCCGGCTGGACCACGAGCACCGACGTGGTCGTGATCGGCTCCGGCGTGGCCGGGCTCACCGTCGCGCTCAACGCCCGCAAGGCCGGCCTGCGGGCCATGGTGGTCACCAAGGCCGTGCTGGACGAGGGCTCCACCCGCTGGGCCCAGGGCGGCATCGCCGCCGCCCTGGGCGAGGGCGACACCCCCGAGCAGCACCTGCAGGACACCCTGGTCGCCGGTGCCGGACTGTGCGACGAGGAGGCGGTGCGCGCCCTGGTCACCGAGGGGCCGGACGCGGTGCGCCGGCTCATCGAGACCGGCGCCGAGTTCGACCTCGACGAGGACGGCGAGATCGTCCTGACCCGCGAGGGCGGCCACCACCGCCGCCGGATCGCGCACGCCGGCGGCGACGCCACCGGCGCCGAGATCGAGCGCGCCCTGGTCGCCGCGATCGAGGCCGACCCGGGCCTGGAGCTGATCGAGCACGCCCTCGTGCTGGACCTGCTCACCGACGCCGACGGCCACGCCTCCGGCGTCACCCTGCACGTGATGGGCGAGGGCCAGCGCGACGGCGTCGGCGCGATCCTGGCCCGGGCCGTGGTGCTGGCCACCGGCGGCATGGGCCAGGTCTTCTCGGCCACCACCAACCCGGCGGTCTCCACCGGCGACGGCGTCGCGCTCGCCCTGCGGGCCGGCGCCGAGGTCACCGACCTGGAGTTCGTCCAGTTCCACCCGACCGTGCTGTTCCTCGGCCCGGACGCGCAGGGCCAGCAGCCGCTGGTCTCCGAGGCGGTCCGCGGCGAGGGCGCCCACCTGGTCGACGCGGACGGCGTCCGCTTCATGGTCGGCCAGCACGAACTGGCCGAGCTCGCCCCGCGCGACATCGTCGCCAAGGCGATCATCCGCCGGATGCACGCCCAGGGCACCCGCCACATGTACCTGGACGGGCGGCACTTCGGCGCCGCGATGTGGGAGCACCGCTTCCCCACCATCCTGGCCGCCTGCCGGGCGCACGGCATCGACCCGGTCCAGGAGCCGATCCCGGTCTCCCCGGCCGCCCACCACGCCTCCGGCGGCGTCCGCACCGACCTGCACGGCCGCACCACCGTCCCGGGCCTGTACGCCTGCGGCGAGGTCGCCTGCACCGGCGTGCACGGCGCCAACCGGCTGGCCTCCAACTCGCTGCTGGAGGGCCTGGTCTTCGCCGAGCGGATCGCCGCCGACCTGGCCGCGCTGAACGCCGCCGGCCGGCTCCCGGCCCGCACCGTCAACATCGGTGCCGCGCAGGCCGCCACGCCCGTCCCGCTGCTGCCCGCCGGGGCCCGCGGCGAGATCCAGCAGCTGATGTCGGCCGGCGCGGGCGTGCTCCGCTCCGCGGACTCGCTGGCCGCCACCGCCAAGGGCCTGGCCGAACTGGCCGACCCGGCCGACGGCGCCGCCCCGTCCGTGGAGACCTGGGAGGCCACCAACCTGCACCAGGTCGCCACCGCCCTGACCACCTCCGCCGCCCTCCGCCAGGAGACCCGCGGCTGCCACTGGCGCGAGGACTTCCCCGACCGCGACGACGTCCACTGGCACCGCCACGTCGTCCACCCGCTCGCCGACTGACGTCACCCGCCCCGTCCCGTCCCGCCCCGCCGAAACCTGGAGCCCAGCCACCATGTCCCACTCCGAACTGCCCCTCCTGTCCACCGAGTCCGGCGGCTGCGGCGACGGCTGCGCGTGCGGGGAGGGCGAGGAGTACGAGACCGGGCTCGACCCGGCGCTCGCCGCGCTGCTGGAGGAGGCCGGGCTCGACCCGGTCGAGGTCGAGGACGTGGCGATGATGGCCCTGTCCGAGGACCTGGCCGGCGGCGAGGACGTCACCTCGGTGGCGACCGTCCCGGCCGAGGCCGTGGCGACCGCGGACTTCACCGCCCGCCAGGCGGGCGTGGTGGCCGGGCTGCGGGTGGCGGAGGCCGTCGTCTCGCTGGTCTGCGAGGAGGAGTTCGAGGTCGAGCGGCACGTCGAGGACGGCGAGCGGGTCGCCCCCGGCCAGGTGCTGCTCTCGGTGCGCAGCCGCACCCGCGACCTGCTCACCGCCGAGCGCTCCGCGCTGAACCTGCTCTGCCACCTGTCCGGCATCGCGACCGCGACCCGCGCCTGGGCGGACGCCCTGGAGGGCACCGGCGCGGTGGTCCGCGACACCCGCAAGACCACCCCGGGCCTGCGCGCGCTGGAGAAGTTCGCGGTCCGGGCCGGCGGCGGCGCCAACCACCGGATGGCGCTGTCGGACGCGGCGCTGGTGAAGGACAACCACGTGGTCGCCGCGGGCGGCGTCGCGGAGGCGTTCACCGCCGTCCGGGAGGCCTTCCCGGAGCTGCCGATCGAGGTCGAGGTCGACACGATCGAGCAGATCGCCCCCGTCCTGGAGGCCGGCGCGGACCTCGTCCTGCTGGACAACTTCTCCACCGAGCAGCTGCGCGAGGCGGTCGCCCTGGTGGCCGGCCGGGCCAAGCTGGAGGCCTCCGGCGGGCTGACCCTGGCCACCGCGCGCGAGGTCGCCGAGACTGGTGTCGACTTCCTGGCCGTCGGCGCCCTGACGCACTCCGCGCCGATCCTGGACATCGGCCTGGACCTCCGCAGCTCCTGACCCCTCCAAGCAGAAAGCGCCCCATGCTCCTCACCATCGACGTCGGCAACACCCAGACCACGCTCGGCCTGTTCGACGGCGAGGAGATCGTCGAGCACTGGCGGATCTCCACCGACCCGCGCCGCACCGCGGACGAACTCGCGGTCCTGCTCCAGGGGTTGATGGGCGCCCACCCGATCGTCTCGGCGGACGACCGGGTGGCCGGCCTGGCGATCTGCTCGTCCGTCCCGGCGGTGCTGCACGAGCTGCGCGAGGTGACCCGCCGCTACTACGGCGACGTGCCGGCGGTGATCGTCGAGCCGGGCGTGAAGACCGGCGTGCACGTGCTGATGGACAACCCGAAGGAGGTCGGCGCGGACCGGATCGTGAACGCGCTGGCCGCCAACCACCTCTACGGCGGCCCGTGCATCGTGGTCGACTTCGGCACCGCGACGACCTTCGACGCGATCAACGCGCGCGGCGACTACGTGGGCGGCGCGATCGCCCCGGGCATCGAGATCTCGGTCGACGCCCTGGGCGGCCGCACCGCGATGCTCCGCAAGATCGAGCTGGCCCGCCCGCGCAACGTGATCGGCAAGAACACCGTCGAGGGCATGCAGTCCGGCATCCTGTACGGCTTCGCCGGGCAGGTCGACGGGCTGGTCAACCGGATGGCCAAGGAGCTCGCCAAGGACCCGAACGACGTCCAGGTGATCGCCACCGGCGGCCTGGCCCCGCTGGTCCTCGGCGAGGCCGACTCGATCGACGTGCACGAGCCCTGGCTGACCCTGATCGGCCTGCGCCTGATCTTCGAGCGCAACCGCCCGGCCACGGCCGCCTGACCCCCCGCCGGCCCCGGGCCCCGGCCCCCTCGACCAGGGGGTCCGGGGCCCGTCGCGCACCCCCACCGCAGGTCGGAGCCGGATGCACCATCTCATAGGCCAATCGGGACAAACACGTCCTCAATCGTCATAAGTCGGACGTACGCCACGTACTGTCGACCCATGCCAACGCCACACGGATCGCGCGGCGGCATGGCCTTCAGCGCCGACGAAGTCCGGGTGCTGCGCCGTGTCCTCGCCCAAGCCCTCTACCCGGCCGTCCCCGACCGGCTCCCGGCCCCCGCCCCGGCGGGCGAGCTGTGGGCCGAGGACGTCCAGGACGCGCTTCGACTGACCGAGGCCATCGACGAGGCGGTCCAGGAGGGCGGTCGGCTGCGCGCCTTCATGCTCACCGACCTGACCCGCTACCGGTCCGCGCTGCCCGGCAGCGCGGCGGGCTACCTGGACCGCCTGGAGGAGGCCGTCACCGACGGCTACCTGCCCACCGCCGACGACCTGTCGGCGCTGCGCTCGCTGTCCCGCCAGCCGTGCGGCCCGCACGAACAGGCCCGCCGTTCCCGGCTCGCCGGGCGCTGCCACGCGCTCGCCGAGGCGGAAGTCCGCGAACGGCTCTCGCTGGGCTCCGGACAGCGGCACCTCGCCGCGGTGCCGAACCCGGCGTCCGAACCCCAGCCCGCCATCACTGTTGGAGGACGGTTCCCGATGAGCGACCAGCACCCCCCGCACCCGGCCGACCGGCCCCGCCCGCGCCGGATGCCCACCCCCGCCGAACTCTTCGGCCGCCGCTCCCGCCCGACCCCCCACCAGGACCCGCCGGACGACGAAAACCGCCCGGAACTCGCCACCGGAACCGGCGGCTGACGCCCCGTCAACCCCTGAGCCCCCTCCCCCCGGAGGGGGCTCAGGGGTTTTGCCAACGTTTCGGTAAAGACGTCGACCCGATACGAACGGCCCTGCCCCGAAGTGTCCGGTTCCGATTCGCCGGGCGGCCGGATCCGCCCCCTATCGTTCGCTCTGCACACACCGTGCACGGAACTTCTTGGGGGGAAGATGCGCATCCCGCGCTCCCGTTCGCTCGGGCTCGCCACCACTCTGGCGGCGCTCGCCCTGGGCGGTGCCGCGGCCCCGGCCGCGCACGCCGTCTCCAGCACGTTGACGATCGAGGCCCCCGGCGCCGTCGCCGTCGACCCGGCCTCGCAGGGCCCGGACCGCGACCCGTACTCCACCGCGGTGAAGCTGAACCTCTCGCTCACCGGGGCCCCGGACGCCACCACCGGCCGGATCACCGTGGACCTGGCCCCGCTCCAGGGCATCGCCTCGGTCGCCCGGCCCTCCGGCTGCTCGATCGTCTCGCAGGTGCTGACCTGCGAGACGCTGCCGATGTCCAAGGGCCGGCTGTCCCTGGAGCTCGACCTGTACGGCCCCTCCGCCGCCCAGCCCGCGGGCAGCAGCGCCGTCCTGCGCACCACCGCGACGTTCGGCGGCGCGACCGCCACCTCCGACACCAAGGTGACCCTCGGCGGCAGCAACCTCGTCGTCGAGGCGGCCCGCGTCCCCGACGGCACCAAGCCCGGCGACACCTTCACGCCGGAGCTCAAGGTGACCAACCGGGGCCAGCTCGCCGCCTCCCAGGTCCACCTCACCTTCACCGGCGGGGAAGGGCTCACCTTCCTGCCGCAGTTCTCCAACTGCCGGTACGGCACCGGCCCGAGCGGCCCCGTGGTGGTCTGCGCCGTCCCCTCGGCGGTCGGGGCCGGCGAGACGGCGAAGCTCTCCCCGATCGCGTTCAAGGCCGAGGCCGACGCCTACGGCGGGACCGAGCGGATCACCGTGACCGCGACCGAGCCGGGCGTCGAGGGCGTCCCCCTCACCCCGGGCCCGGCCTCCGGCCCCCGGCTGACCCTCGTCGACAAGCCGGAGGGCGGCACCCCGAACGGGGTGATCGACTACGGGCGCTCCAACAGCACGAGCCTGAGCGGGAACATCGAGAACACCGCCGACTTCGCCGCCTTCGGCAGCTGGGCCCCCGAGGCGGGCGAGCAGCAGGGCAAGCTGACCGTCGGCCTGGCCAACAACGGCCCGGCGTCGATCTTCTCGCACGCCGGCACCTCGCCGGCCCTGGTGCGCGTGGCACTGCCCCCGGAGGCCGCGGTGCTGCGGAAGCCGGACGGCTGCACCCGCGAAGGCGTCTGGGAGGGGACCGACCACTACTCGTGCGACACCGGGCTCTCCATCCGCAACGGCTACCGGGGCGCCTTCGACTTCGTCCTCCGGGCCGACCCGGCCGCGCACCTCACCGCCTCGGCGCGGCTGCTGACCGTCGGCGGCCACCAGACGGAGATCGACCGGCGGTGGGACCCGAACAAGGCCAACGACTCGGTGACCGTCGCCCTCGGTGGCGAGACCTCCACCGGCACGCCGTCCGCGCAGCCGAGCCCGAGCAGCACCGGCGGGCAGCCCGGCGGCTCCGACCCGACGGCCTCGACCGCCCCGAGCGCCTCGGCCGCGCCGTCCTCCGCCACCGCGAGCCCGAGCCGCACGGACGGCGGCAGCACCGGCGGCGGCAGCAGCACCGGGGGCGGCAGCCTGGCCTCCACCGGCGGCGGTCAGGGCACCGGCACCACGCTGGCCCTGGGCATCGGCGCCGTGGTGCTCGGCGGCGGCACCATCCTGCTGGTCGCCCGCCGCCGCGGCGCGCACCGCTGACGCACCGTCCGACCGACCCCTGCCCGGCCCCGTTCGCGGGGTCGGGCAGCGGTTTCTCCCCACACAAGAGATGTGTCGACATTGTGAGCCGCTCGCGGAGAAGCCTTTGGTAAAGATTCCGCAACACCTTCGAACGATAGGTCGAACGGATCCCGAACTGTCCGGTTTATCAACCCCCTTGACGTCCCGTCGTGCCCCTATGGTCTGGCTCGATCGCATCCGAAAGATCGAAGGATCAACGTGGGGATTTCGCGTATCACGCGCGCGGCGGCCGTCGGCGCTCCGCTGACCGCCGCAGCCGCGGTCCTGGCACTTGTCACCACCGTCCCGGCGCACGCCGCGGACGAGATCACCGCGAAGATCGCCCCGGGCATCACCCTGCCCCAGGGCGATCCGGCCGACGTCGACCACCGGAACTCACGCGCACTGAACGTGGCCTTCCAGGCCAAGGTCACCGGCGCGGGCGACTTCGTCGTCACGTACGACACCAGCGGCCTGGCCGGCATCGCGACCTTCCGGGGCGGCGGCCCGGCCTACGGCACCTTCCCGCACACCTGCGTCCAGCAGGGCGAGCAGTACGTCTGCACCGGCCACCAGGCCGCGGACGGCACGGGCTTCACCTACCAGACCACGGTCGGACTGACCCCCGTCGTCGGCGCCCCGCAGGGCCAGGCCGGCCACCTGAGGATCACCCGGACCTGGAAGGGCGGCTCGTCCGTCACCACCGACGTCCCGGTGTACGCCGGCGGGCCCCGGCTGGAGGTCACCGCCACCCCGACGGTCACGTCGGTCCCCCCGGTGAACGGCCGCCTGGTGCCCGGCTCATCCATCACGCAGAAGCTGAAGGTCGTCAACAAGGGCAGCATGCCGAGCGGCCGGCTGGTGATGGGCATCGTGAGCTCGCCCGGCCTGGACTTCACCCAGCGGTTCGCCAACTGCTCGTACGGCACCTACAAGGGCTCGCTGCCCTACCGGGGCACCGGCGCCGCCATCTGCACCATCAACACCTCGGTCAAACCCGGCGAGACCGTCACGCTCGACCCGATGACGCTCGGCTTCGGCACCGACGTCGTCCACACCAGCATGGAGTTCGTCGCCGCGGCCAACGAGGCGGCCGCCCGCCTCCGGGTGCGCGACCTGTACGACTTCACGCCCGCCTCCGGCACCGGCCCCCGCTACACCGCGGGCCTCCAGGAGGAGGAGAGCACCGAGCCCGGGCCGCCGAACATCGCGTACTCCGACGAGGAGGAACGCCACGAGTGGACGACCCGGGACTACAACCTCGACACCACCGCGGAGTTCATCCCGGTCGCCAGCTGGGCTCCGACCGGTGACGGGTCCGGGGGCACCCTGACCGCCAAGATCCGCAACACCGGGCCGGGCTCGGTCGGCTACGTGCTCACCAACCAGCACGTCGCCAGCATCCTGATCCGGCTCAACGGGAACACCACCGCCGTCAAGCCGCTGCCCGAGGGCTGCTGGATGGTGTCCGACCGCAACACGGTGGTCTGCGACACCGGCCCGTGGGTCTCGGGCAACGGCGGCGAGGTGTCCTTCGACGTGAAGCTGACGTTCGACGACCCGACGCTGCCGCTGACGAACACCGTGGGCGTGGTCCTGACCGACCGGAGCAGCGCCGGCGACGACTTCGACACCCCGGTCACGTTCGACCAGTACTACCCGAACAACCGGATCAACGTGCCGCTCACCCGCACCGGTACCGAGCCGTCCCCGTCGGCCAGCGCCTCCGCCAGCGCTTCGGCGAGCGCCTCGGCCAGCGCTTCGGCGAGCGCTTCGGCCTCCCCGAGCGCCGACCCGTCCGACAGCGCCACGCCCAGCGCGAGCGCCTCCGCGAGCGCCGGTGACTCCGCCGGCCCGTCGGCGAGCCCGGAGCCGTCGACGTCCACGGCCGGCACCACCCCGGTGACCACCGTCCAGGGCTCGTACCCCGGTGGCGGCCTGGCCTTCACCGGCGCCTCCGGACTCGGCGTCACCGCGGCCGCCGGCGCGGCCGTGGCCGCCCTCGGCGGCGGGCTGGTGCTGGTCGGCCGCCGCCGCAGGGCCGGAGCGCACCAGTAGGGCCGCCGACAGACCCCGCGGCTCCCCCGGTGCCCGCACGGGCGCCGGGGGAGCCGTCTCTCCCACCAGTTCCGAGGAATCCCATGCCCCACCCCCGTTCCCGGGCGCTCGCCGCGTCCGCGGCGCTCACCGCCCTCGCCCTCGGCGCCTTCGCCGGCCCCGCCCGGGCCGCCGAGCAGGTCGACCTGGACGTCGTGCCGGCGATCTCACTGCCCACCGACAAGGCCGACGGCACGACGCTGATCGTCGACGTCCGCGGCACCACCACCAGCGAGGGCGACCTGGTCGTCACCTACGACACCACCGGCCTGGCCGGCATCGCCTCGTTCACCGCCGAGGCCGCCACCAGCCACAACTGCGCCACCGCCGGGCAGGTCGTCACCTGCACCTACCGGCGCTACCCGGTCCCCGGCCACTCCGACTTCGGGATGCAGCTCCAGCCGACGCTGACCGCGCTCAAGGGCGCCCCGGCGAACACCGCCGGACACCTGCGGATCTCGCGGTCCTGGAAGGGCGCGGCACCGCAGGCCGTCGACGTCGCGGTCTACGCCGGCGGCCCCCGGCTGGAGTTCCCCGAGGGCCTCGACAACTCCCCGCAGCCCGGCGGCAAGCCCGGCTCGGTCCTCAAGCAGTCCCTGGAGATCACCAACAACGGCACGCTGGAGAGCGGTCAGCTGGTGGTCGCCGCCCAGCTCTCGCCCGGGCTGAGCTTCGAGAAGAAGTACGCCAACTGCTCGTACGGCACCCCCACCGGCTACGACGACCCGTACTTCCGGGCCACCTCCGCCGCCATCTGCACCATCGACACCTCGGTGCGGCCGGGCCAGCGGGTCACCGTCAACCCGCTCGAGTTCAAGGTGGCCGCCGACGCGCTCTACCCGGACATCGACTTCTACGCCCTGCCCGAGGCCGACACCCTCACCTACCTGAAGCGGAGCTACACCTTCGCCCCGGCCTCCGGCACCGGCGAGCGGCTGACCCTCCAGGGCGTGCCGGAGACCCCCGGCGCCAAGCCCGGCCCGCCGAACCTGACCGGCCCGTCGCGCGAGTCCGTGATCGTTTCGTACCAGGTCGACAGCGTCGCGGACTTCGCCGTGCTCGGCACCTGGACCCCGTCCGCCGGCGGGCGGACGGGCGTCCTGAAGGCCGGCGTGCGCAACAACGGCCCGGCCTCGGTCGACTACGCGCGCAGCGGCGAGCCGATCGCCGACGTGCTGGTGACGCTGCCCTCCGGGGTCACCGTCGACGGCAAGCTGCCGGACGGCTGCGGCACCCGCGAGGAGCGGCCGAACGTGGTGGTCTGCGCCACCACGGCCCACGTCGGCAACGGGACCGAGCAGACCTTCGCCCTGCCGCTCGCGGTCGCCGACCCGGCCTCCGCCCCGAAGGCCGCCCTCGCGGTGACCACCACCGTGGGCGGGTACGAGAACACCGTCCTCCCGCTGAAGTTCGACAGCGCGAACGCCGACAACACGGCCCTGGTGGCCCTGGGCACCACCGCCGCCACCGCCGCGCCGACCACCAAGCCCGGCGGCGGCACCGGCGGCACGGGCGGCACCGGCTCCACCGGCGGCGGCTCGACCAGCGGCTCCACCACCGGCGGCCCGGGCGGCTCCAGCGCCTCCGCCGCCCCGAGCAGCCCGGCCCCCGGCCCGACCGGCTCCACCGCGGGCGGCACGACCGGCGGCGACCTGGCCTCCACCGGCGGCGGCGAGGGCACCGGCACCATGCTCGGCCTGGGCATCGGCGCCGTGGTGCTCGGCGGCGGCACCATCCTGGCTGTCGCCCGCCGCCGCGGCGCGCGGCAACACTGACGCCCCCGCCGGGGCACCGGCCGCCCACCCCGGGCGGCCGGTGCCCCGGCCCGCGCGCGGCGCCCGGCAGCCCGTGCCGGAGCGCCCCGTGCGCCTGGCTACCCTGGTGGGGTGAGCGATCAGAGCACTCTCCCCGCGACCGACGACCTTCCCGAGCAGATGCGCGTCCGGCGCGAGAAGCTGGACCGGCTCCGGGCGGCCGGCATCGACCCGTACCCGGTCGGTTTCCCCCGCACCACCACCATCGCCGACCTGCGCGACAAGCACCCCGACCTGGCCCCGGACACCGCCACCGGCGAGCGGGTCGGCATCACCGGCCGGGTGGTCCTGGCCCGCACCGGCGGCAAGCTCTGCTTCGCCACCCTGCGCGACGGCTCCGGCGACCTCCAGGTGATGCTCTCCCTGGACAAGCTGGGCGCCGAGCGGCTGGCCGCCTGGAAGGGCGACATCGACCTGGGCGACCAGGTCGGCGTCGAGGGCGAGGTGATCACCTCCAAGCGCGGCGAGCTCAGCGTGATGGTCGACCGCTGGGAGCTCACCGCCAAGTGCCTGCGCCCGCTGCCGGACAAGCACAAGGGCCTGAGCGACCCGGAGGCCCGGGTCCGCCAGCGCTACGTGGACCTGATCGTGAACCCCGAGGCGCGCGAGATGCTGCAGCTGCGCACCAAGGTGATCCGCTCGATCCGCCGCACCTACGAGGACCGCGGCTACCTGGAGGTCGAGACCCCGATGCTCCAGCCGATCCACGGCGGGGCCAACGCCCGCCCGTTCAAGACCCACATCAACGCGTACGACATCGAGCTGTACCTGCGCATCGCCACCGAGCTGTACCTCAAGCGCCTGGTGGTCGGCGGCGCCGAGAAGGTCTTCGAGATCAACCGGAACTTCCGCAACGAGGGCGCCGACGCGACCCACAACCCGGAGTTCACCGCCCTGGAGTCGTACGAGGCGTACGGCGACTACGACACCCAGGCCGAGCTGATCCGGGCGATCATCGTCAACGCCGCCCGGGACGCGCTGGGCACCACCGTGGTCAGGGGCGTCGGCCCGGACGGCGCCGAGCACGAGATCGACCTGGCCGAGCCCTGGCAGGAGGTCTCGGTCTACCCCGGCATCTCCGCCCACCTGGGCACCGAGGTCACCCCCGCCACCACCGAGCAGGAGCTGCGCGAGCTGGCCGGGAAGGCCGGCCTGGGCGAGTACCTGGACCCGAAGTGGGACCACGGCCAGATCGTCCTGGAGCTGGTCGAGCGCCTGCTGGAGCACCACGCGATCAAGCCGACCTTCATCAAGGACTACCCGACCTCGGTCTCCCCGCTGACCCGGCAGCACCGCTCGGTCGAGGGCGTGGCCGAGAAGTGGGACCTGGTCATCTTCGGCACCGAGATCGGCACCGCCTACTCCGAGCTGATCGACCCGGTCGAGCAGCGCGCCCGGCTGACCGCGCAGTCCCTGCTGGCGGCCGGCGGCGACGTCGAGGCGATGCAGCTGGACGAGGACTTCCTGCGCGCCCTGGAGTACGCGATGCCGCCCACCGGCGGCCTCGGGCTCGGCGTGGACCGCCTGATCATGCTGCTCACCGGCAAGAACATCCGCGAGACGGTGCTCTTCCCGCTGGTGAAGCCGGAGAAGGCCGCCAAGGGCGACGCCAGGACCGAGCAGGCCGCCGCCCCGGCGGCCGACGACACCGAGGAGTAGGCGATGGACTACGTCAGCGCGATCGTCCCGCCGCTGGTGATGGCGATCGGTTTCGCCTTCCTGGTGCGGGCCATCATCCGCAGCCAGGGCGGCGCCCAGAAGGCGAAGGAGGACGCCGCGGCCGAGGCCCTGGCGGCGCGCTCCTCCACCCCCGAGTAGCGGTACCCGCGGCGGGGGGGGGGGGGCCCCCCCCCCCCGGCGCCCCCCCCCCCCCGGCGGGGGGGGGGGGGGGGGGTGGGGGGGGGGGGGGGGGGGGAGAGGGCCACGAGGGGGGGCGCCCCGGGCGCACCGC